>DNVL01000143.1 GCA_003507515.1 Legionella sp. | reverse complement strand
AAGCGCTCTTTGGTTGCACAAACCGCGAGCGCGCAGCAAGACAAGCAGGCCAAGCAGGATTATATTTTAGAGGCGCTCAAGCGTGCGAGTGCAAAGAAGCCATCATGAACAAACAAAAACGCAGGGCCATCTTTGAGCGCTTTCGCGCACAAAATCCACATCCCACCACCGAGTTACGCTATTCCTCGCCTTTTGAATTGCTGATAGCGGTTATTCTCTCGGCCCAAGCCACGGACATCAGTGTCAACAAGGCAACAGATCGGTTGTATCCCGTTGCAAATACCCCGCAGGCTATGCTTGATTTAGGCCAGCCGGGGCTTAAGTCATATATCAAAACCATTGGTTTATACAACAGCAAAGCGGCTCATATCATGCAAACGTGCCGCCTGTTGATAGACTTGCATCACGGTGAGGTGCCTGACACGCGCGAGGCACTTGAGGCGTTGCCTGGGGTGGGACGTAAAACGGCGAATGTGGTGCTGAACACGGCCTTTGGACAACCGACCATGGCGGTTGATACACATATCTTTCGTGTGGCGAATCGTACAGGGATTGCAAAAGGCAAAACGCCCTTGGCGGTTGAGCACGCCTTGCTAAAACACATTGCGCGTGAATTTCTGCAAGATGCCCATCATTGGTTGATTCTTCATGGCCGTTATGTGTGTGTCGCGCGAAAACCGCACTGTTCGGTGTGCATCATTCGGGACTTATGTGAGTACGGGGATAAAACACGGCCGTAACGCACGCCTTAATCCCCTTTCACAATCCCTGGGTTTTCTAAGCTTAAAAACCCGGTTTTAAAGTCATAGGCAAAAATTTCAGCATAACGCCCCCAATCGATCATGGTGCGCAACACGCGGTCCGCTTCTTTTTCGCTGAAATAGTCTTCCAATTTGCTTAAAAAACGTTCTTCTGACACGCGGTGTCCCATTTTTTCATCTAAAATGCGACGAATATAGCGTGCAAGGGGTATTTTTTCTAGCAGTCTTTGCGCAAACAGGGGCTTGCGTTCTTGTAGGTCGGCTTCTGAAAATTGTTGGCCCAGTGCGCTCAAATGCACATCCCCTTCGCGAATTTCGGCAAACCCAAGGACCTCTAATGTTTCAAGAATGGGAAACAAATCATCGACGTTCATCATCAACTCGTCGGCAAGCTCCGGCAAGTCGATTCGGTTTTCAAATGATTTCATCGTTTCGATTAAACCGGATAATTCGGAGGGCTCTACATCCGGCAATCGATAGCCTAAACCAATTTGCCGCTCGCGGGACGCATGGCGTGTTTTTTCACGAGAGCCGCTGATCATGTGGGTATAAATGGTATCCACCAAGTCATGAAACTCCGGCGACTCCGCATTGCGGGGTTGGGGCAGCGTGACGTGCAAGTCTGCACGGATATGCCCAGGATCGCTGCCTAGAATGATAATGCGATCGGCCATCATGAGGGCTTCTTCAATATTATGGGTGACCAATACGATGCCATTGGTGTTGGTTTTTTTCTCTTGCCACAGCTCTAGAAGATCGGATTTTAAATTCTCCGCCGTTAACACGTCGAGGGCTGAGAAGGGTTCATCCATCAATAACACATCAGGGTTTATCACCAATGCACGGGCAAAGCCTACGCGTTGGCGCATGCCACCGGATAATTCTTTGGGAAAGGCAGATTCAAATCCGTCAAGACCAATGATATCAATGGCTTCAATGGCCCGTTGCCGGCGTTCTTCTCGCCCAACCCCTAACGCTTCAAGTCCCAATTCCACATTTTCTAATACCGTGAGCCAAGGCATGAGCGCAAAGGATTGAAACACCATCGCAATGCCCCGCACGGGCTTTGTGACGGGTTGGCCTCGGTAGGTCACCTGCCCACCGGTGGGTGAGACGAGGCCTGCAATAATACGCAATAGGGTCGATTTGCCCGATCCTGATTTCCCGAGCAAAGCGACTATTTCGCCGTCTTGCAATTTAAAATGAATGTCATCCAGCACCAGTAACTCTTGCGAGGAGGCCTTCTTAAACGCTTTTCGCAATTGTTCAATGGCGATGATGGTTTCTGACATGTGTTCGTCTCTCAATTAAAATTAAACCGTTCTTGTGCCAGGCGGTACAGGGGACGCCAGATTAAATGATTGAAAATAAGCACATAAATACACATCATTGCGGTCCCCAAGGCGAGGGCATGGAAATTGCCCGCAAGCGTGCTGCTTTGAATGTATTCCCCTAAACCCGTGGCGGTGAGGGTTGTATTGCCCCAGCGCACACTTTCAGCGACGATACTCGCATTCCAAGCGCCGCCTGCGGCCGTAATTGCACCGGTGATATAGAACGGGAATATACCCGGAAGTGCTAGCCTGCGCCACCACTGCCAGCCGGTCACACCAAAATTATCAGCAGCCAAGCACAAATCGCGAGGAATCATCGAGGCACCTGCTATCACATTAAATAATATATACCATTGTGTTCCTAAAATCATCAAAGGAGTGACCCAGATTTCAACGCTTAAATGAAATCGAACGATGGCAATCACAAACAACGGGTAAAATAAATTAGCGGGGAAGGCTGCAAAAAATTGGATGATGGGTTGGATTTTTTGTGCCCATTGGGCACGTTGCCCAATCCAAACGCCCACCGGGATCCAGAGGGCCGAACTGATAATAATCAGCACGATAACGCGTGTACCTGTGGCGGCGCCTAACAGAAAAACGTGCAACATCTCACGCACCGTGAGTGCCGTCAGGATATAGCCCAACAAGTAATAACCGCTCGTCAGGACAAGCACCATCATCAATGCGTTCCAGCCCCAATCCATCTGTCGTTGCCGTTTAAAATCAACGTCTTTGACGGCTGTGGGTGTGCGTTGGCTCAGCCAACGGGCATTGACAAATCCATTTTTAAAGATGCGCCATCCAATATCAATGTGATTGATGAGGCGACTTCTACGGATTAAGTCGATGAGCCAGGATTGGTATTCTTCTTCCCCGGAGGGTTCCATTTTGAATTTTTCCGACCAGGCAATGAGGGGGCGAAATAAAATTTGGTCATAGAGAAAAATAACCACGATCATGGTCAAAATGGCATACCCCACCGCTTGCAGATCGCGTTGTTCAATGGCGAGGGCGATATAGGACCCCACGCCTGGCAAGCGAATGTCTTGATGTGCGACCACGATGGCCTCAGAGACCACCACAAAAAACCAGCTGGCGGACATGGACATCATCATGTTCCACAACAAGCCAGACAGTGTGCAAGGCACCTCAACCTTCCAAAAGCGTTGCCATGCTGACAGTTGAAACATGGACGCGACTTCGTGTAAATCGGATGGAACGGATTTGAGCGACTGGTAAAAACTAAAGGTCATATTCCAGACTTGGGCTGTGAAAATCACAAAAATGGAGGCGCACTCAGGGCCTAATAAGCTGCCAGGAAACAGGTGAATAAAGCCCGCAACGGTGATGGCTAGAAAACTCAAGACGGGCACGGATTGTAAAATATCAATGGCTGGGATAATGACTTGTTCGGCACGGCGATTTTTGGCCGCCAAGGCTCCCACCACAAACGTGAACGCAATCGACAAGGCGAGTGCTATAAACATACGCAATACCGTTCTCAGCGCATAGAAAGGGAGCTTGACAGGATCGAGTGAAATAGGCAGTGGATCGCCAAGGGAATAGGGCGTTGCCATTTGTTGACTTGCCCAACTCAAGAAAAACAAAACGCAAAAGACAATGATGAGTAACAGAATGTCCCAGCGATTAATAAACCGACTGGTTTGCTCGCGGTTGGCAAAGTAAATTTGATTGTGTTCCACCAACCCACTCCTTGCGATTTTCAGGGGTTGTAACTTAACATAAATGCCGACTGTTCGATAGGCCTTGCTTTAGATTTTGCCCGCTACCGAACTAACGGCACCAGGTGGGGCACCTGAAGATACGGCTGCAGCCTCGCCGGCCAATGTCACGGCTCCCTGTGCCTTCTTGCCCATTTGCGCTTGTGCATTGAGTGTTTCTTTGCCCCCTTCGGTNNGTCCCATTGAGCCGTTTTTTCACCCACTTGGGATGGAGGCCCACCAATCCACGTCATGATGTGATCGGGCAAGGTGTAAATCAAGTCAAAGGCCTTTTGTGCAAGGGTTATATACAGCGTGGTGTAAATCAAGATGGAGAAGAAAAACCCATAGAGTCCCGCCCAGTTCGTGTAGCCTGTGCCACCTTTCCAGGCAGTGCCCGTGCTGCTATCGCCTTGAATAAATTGCATGATGTGTTGAAATCCTGAGTTTAAGATCCAAATGCTCACATAGCACAATGCAATGCCCGCGAGGTAGCCGATGATCATCATCGAGGGCCTTAAAAAAACATTCATGAGGATCATGATGGCTTGATCGGCTTTTCCTAGTGCGCCATCCCCTTCGGGATGCGCCATGCCAAGCGCGACAATTGGGGCGGCCACCATCGCCTCGATGACCGCCACCAACCATCCAATCACGCCAAAAATAAATAGCATGTAGGGTAACACGGGAACGTAATACGCCGTCGAAAAGCCAATGGCGATCATGACGCCACTCCATGCAAGCAAGATTGGGCTGGCCATGAAGATGAGGAGTGCTGCCACAGGAAAGAAAGCAATTCCAACAAAGGGGATAAAGAATATGGAGACGCAGACTACGAACAGATCTATCCACATTTGGAATGAGTAATTAATATAGGCCGTTCCCATGCTGGCGAGCGACACGATGGGATTGGCGCCTGGGTCGCTGATGAATAGCATTGCATTTGTAAATACCACCGAAAAAAAGCTTAAGGGCATGTAAAATGCCGCTAAAATGACCAAGCCTATCAATTGAGAAAACCCTAACACCACATAGTCGAATAGGCTTCTAATCATTTTGTTGTAGATGAAATCGGCTATGTCTCGTCCCATACACCGTGCCCCTGAAAACGCGGCTCCGCATCCAAAATCTTTCTTAGGCAAGGCGAATAAACTGCTTTCAAATTTGAAATTAAAGCTCATGCTGAATGCCGGAGCTTCCATGGGGGGCTCAGAGGGCTGCACCATGAGTAAAGCGTTTTGCGAAAACCCATAGACGGTCGATGCGGCCGGGCCGGAAATGGCTTCAGTGTTTTCCGTGATGGTGGTAGTGGTCTGTGGAGCGTTGTTATAGCTCACCGTTTCAATGACCTTATCCACCTCCGATTGCGCGCCATCAAGCCAGGTGCATAATGTTTTATAGCTACTGGTTGTTTTGCAGCCGTCCGGATCATCTCCTCCGAAGCCTTCCCTTAGCGTTCCGGGTGTGGATAGGCTAGCGTCAAGCCCTGTCCCGGTGTCTGTTTTTGTCGTGGCGTTGGCTGAGCCATTAAGATAGACCAGATCGAAAAAATAGCTGCCCGCGGTCAACCACCCATTTGTTTTTGCATTGTTAATATAGTCGCGTCCATTTTCCCAGTTGGTGCTGTTTTTCGCCGCGTTGATTAATTCAACGGTGGATGCCATCACCGCATTGTAAGCGGCAACGGCGTTGTCGATTTCATCGCCGTGCAACAGTGCGGAATACATGATTTCTGTGTCCGTAGATCCATATGCACCACCCCATATGACGCAG
>DNVL01000140.1 GCA_003507515.1 Legionella sp. | reverse complement strand
GCTTCAGGAATGGTCATGAAGTAGCGCTCAATGTCAGGGTGCGTGACAGTTAATGGTCCTCCCTGTTGTAACTGCTGTTGAAATAGAGGCACCACGCTTCCCATCGACCCCAATACATTTCCAAACCGTACTGTGATAAATTGCGTGTTCACTCTCGCATTTAAATTCTGGCAATAAATTTCAGCAACACGTTTGGTTGTGCCCATAATATTGGTCGGATTAACGGCTTTATCAGTGGAAATTAAAATGAATTTATCAACCCCTGCCACAACACTTGCCTGCGCTACAATTTGAGTGCCCAGAACATTGTTCTGCACTGCAATGCGAATTTGATCCTCCAACAAAGGCACGTGTTTATAAGCGGCTGCATGAAACACAATATCGGGCTTAAATCGGCCAAACACTTCATCCACCGCAACGGCGTCCGTCACACTGATCAAAGCCCGTTGAATCATCGCCTTTGGATGTTGCGCGCGAAGTGCTTGATCAATGCTGTATAAATTATACTCGCAACTATCCACCACCATCAATTTTGCCGGTTGAAGTGCCATGATCTGCCTGCACAGCTCTGAGCCAATGGAACCGCCTCCACCCGTCACCAATACCCGCATGCCATGAATGACGGCTGCAATTTTATCCCAATTCAAATGAACAGCGTCACGTCCCAGCAAATCATCGATGTTCACTTTTCTAAGCGCATTGATCTCAACTTGGCCTGTTGCAAGGGCGTGCAAACTAGGCAACGTGTGGAAAGGTATGGCACACGCTTCGCAATAATCAACAATGCGACGCATCGCATGGGATCCAGCAGACGGAATGGCAATGAAAATCATATCGACACGGTGTTTTCTAACCCAGTCGGACAAACTAGGAATGGTTCCCAACACACGCACGCCGTGTACTTCAAGCCCACGTTTGCTGTGACTGTCATCCACTATTCCAATGGGTAGGTAAACCGACGATCGTTTTAAATCACGAATCAGGCCCTCAGCCGCTTGGCCGGCGCCTACAATAATGACCCGGACGACCTCGCCCGCTTCTTCGCATTTAACGTGCCTGTTCGAATAATGCCTCACCAATAAACGCGCGCTACACCACAAGGTCGCGAGAATCATCGCGTACAAAGGCGTCACCGCGCGCGGAATATAGAACAAAATTTCAGTCAAGTAGAATAGAGGAAGAACAAAGACCGTAGCACAGCCCACCGCACGAAGAATACGCGCGACATCATTTAACGATGCAAAACGCCATAGTCCACGATAGACTTTGAAATAATAATAAAAACCTGTTTGTAAAACAGCTAAAATCGCCAAGGCCCTGAATGAATACGGCAATTCATGCCGAGTGGAGAACGGGTGTAAATTGAAACGCAACCAATACGCCATGTACCATGCTGTAGGAATAGACAAGACATCAAACGCAATGACGGGCAATTTTGAAAAAATTTTCTGAACATAAAACCGCACGCTATCCATATCAAGACTCGCTTATTATTCTCGGGCCATCATACTACAAATGCACCCTCATTTGATAGCCACCCACATCGCTTCGGGGTGAAATATTTTTGCGAGAACAGACAGGGCATGGTGAACGGCATGATTTTGAGATATGATGGTGCTTTTAAATTCAGGAGCCTTTTTATGAACGTGGGCCAAGACACACTTTCCACGCAGTCGCAATTGCACGTGAATGGAAAAATCTATCATTACTATAGCCTCAAAACGGCGGAAGAAACCCATTTCAAAGGCATTCACCGCCTTCCCTACTAGCTAAAAGTCTTGTTGGAAAATTTATTGCGTTTTGAAGATGGTTCGACCGTGACCACCAGTGACATAGAAGCGATTGCGACCTGGCTCGACACACGCACATCACACCATGAAATTGCCTACCGCCCCACACGGGTCTTGATGCAAGACTTCACTGGCGTGCCCGCTGTGGTCGATTTGGCCGCCATGCGAACCGCCATTGAGAAACTAGGCGGAAACCCTGAAAAAATATCGCCACTGTCACCTGTTGACTTGGTGATTGACCACTCCGTCATGGTGGATAAATTTGGCTCGTCAGACGCCATGCATGTCAATACCGCCATTGAAATGGAACGCAACAATGAGCGCTATGAGTTTTTACGCTGGGGACAAAAGGCCTTCGCGAATTTTCAAGTCGTGCCACCCGGCACAGGCATTTGTCACCAGGTAAACCTTGAATACCTGGGCAAGACCGTCTGGAGTAGTGAACACGATGGCATCACCTACGCCTATCCCGATACATTGGTAGGCACGGATTCACATACCACCATGATCAATGCATTGGGCATTTTAGGTTGGGGTGTAGGCGGCATTGAAGCGGAAGCTGCGATGCTGGGACAGCCGGTATCCATGTTAATTCCCGAAGTGGTGGGCTTTAAACTTTTAGGCCACATGCCTGAAGGCATTACCGCCACCGATTTGGTATTAACCGTCACACAAATGTTACGAAAAAAAGGCGTGGTGGGTAAATTTGTTGAGTTTTATGGCCCAGGTCTTGCTGAATTAACATTGGCTGATCGTGCCACCATTTCAAACATGGCACCTGAATATGGTGCGACGTGCGGATTTTTTCCTGTAGACAAAGAAACACTCCGTTATTTACACTTAACGGGCCGTGATGAACAAACGATCGCATTGGTCGAAGCCTACAGCAAAGCGCAAGGGCTATGGTATGACAGCACATGTGAAGATCCTCTCTTCACGGATAGCTTGAGCCTTGATCTCAACCTGATTGAGCCGTCTCTTGCGGGACCCAAACGTCCTCAAGACAAAGTTACACTCAAAACCCTCCCACTCGAATTTGACGCGTTTCTCAAAGCGTCGGGTAAAGCGGCCGAACAAGACAAGGACTTCGCTGTCAAAAACCACGAGTACACATTACACCATGGCGATGTGGTCATTGCAGCCATTACCAGCTGCACGAATACATCAAACCCTAGCGTCTTGATGGCGGCGGGACTGGTTGCCAAAAAAGCCGTTGAGAAAGGGCTGCAACGCAAACCTTGGGTCAAGTCTTCTTTGGCGCCCGGCTCTAAAGTAGTCACTGACTATTTAGTCCAAGCCGGTTTGCAACCTTATCTTAATCACTTAGGGTTTAATCTCGTGGGATATGGTTGCACCACCTGCATTGGTAATTCAGGCCCGCTGCCCGATGCCATTCACCATGCCGTTGCTGACAATGATTTAGTGGTGTGCTCCGTGCTATCAGGCAACCGCAATTTTGAAGGCCGCGTGCACCCGCAAGTCCGAGCCAATTGGCTGGCATCCCCCCCATTGGTCGTTGCTTACGCCTTGTGCGGCACAACCTGCATTGATTTAACAAAAGATCCTATAGGTGACGATCAGCAAGGCAACCCGGTCTATCTAAAAGACATTTGGCCATCCAACCTAGAAATTGCAGCAGAGGTGGCTAAAGTCACTGGCAGCATGTTTCGAAAGGAATATGCAGAGGTGTTTTTAGGCGATGCCCAATNNGAGGATTCCACCTACATCCAACACCCGCCATTTTTCCAAAACATGGACAAAAAGCCGGCCCCTATCAAACCCATCCAGCAGGCTTATATCCTTGCCTTGTTGGGTGATTCAATTACAACAGACCACATTTCCCCTGCAGGATCCATCAAAGCGAATTCGCCTGCAGGCTTGTATTTGAAATCAAAAGGCGTCAAAGAAGCAGACTTTAACTCGTATGGATCACGACGCGGAAATCATCATGTGATGATGCGCGGCACATTTGCCAATATTCGTATTCGCAATGAAATGACCTCCGGCGTTGAAGGAGGCGTTACACGCCACATTCCGTCCGACACCGTCATGCCCATTTACGATGCCTCCATGCTATACCAAGATGAACAGCATGATTTAGTCGTGTTTGCAGGCAAAGAGTATGGCACGGGTTCATCGCGCGATTGGGCCGCCAAAGGAACCAACCTATTGGGTGTAAAAGCGGTCATCACCGAGAGTTTTGAACGCATTCACCGGTCCAATTTAATTGGCATGGGCATATTGCCACTGCAATTCCAAGAAGGAACCACGCGAGAAACCTTGCTCTTGACAGGATGCGAACGCATCAGCATTGCAGTGAATGATGCATTAAGGCCTGGCGATTTACTGGACATGACCATCACCTATGATGACCATCGCAAACAAAAAATTCAGGTTCTTTGTCGCATTGATACGGCAAACGAGCTCGAATATTATCGCAATGGTGGCATTCTGCAATACGTACTGCGCAATATCACCGATTAAGGTGATAATCCCTTCTCCCGCATGCGGGAGAAGGTCCCCGCAGGGCGGATGAGGGCCTAGACCCAAACCTATGAAGGATTTTCTGTGCGTCAACGTAAAAAAGTATTGAGTGTTTTTTCACTCGTCATGATCAACGTCATTGCGGTCGACAGCCTCCGCACCTTGCCCATCACGGCAAAATTAGGCGCGTCTCTTATTTCCTATTATTTAATCGCAGCCTTTGCTTTCTTTATTCCGGTAGCACTGGTGGCCGCAGAATTGGCCACCGCCTATCCAAATACAGGCGGTATATATGTATGGGTACGTGAAGCCTTCGGTCGGCGAGCCGCCTTTATTACCATCTGGTTGCAATGGATATATAATGTCGTCTGGTACCCAACGATACTGGCCTTTATTGCGGCAACATTGGCTTATCTGTTTTCACCATCGCTCGCAAACAATAACTATTATTTGTGGGGAACGATTGTCGGGTTATTTTGGTTATTCACCTTGCTCAACTGTTTTGGCATGCGGGTTTCTAGCATCATCAGTATTTTAGGCGCATCATTAGGCACGATATTGCCCATGGTGGGCATCACCATTTTAGGGCTTGTCTGGTTCATCCAAGGCCGACCTATTCAGATCAATCTGGCCACCTCATGGCTGCCCGATTTCAGCTCACTGGACAATTTTCCATTGTTTTCTGCCGTATTATTTGGTTTGTTAGGCATGGAAATGTCGGCCATCCATGCCGAAGAAGTAAAAAACCCGCAACGCGATTACCCCCGCGCATTGCTATACTCCACCCTTATTATTTTTTCAACATTGGTGTTGGGTTCGCTCGCCATTGTTATTGTTGTACCCCTTGATGCGCTCAGCGTTGTGTCTGGGTTAATCGATGCGTACGCACGGTTTTTTGATGCCTATCACATGCCATGGATGACCTCCATTACCGCCGGGCTGATTATTTTAGGAGGCATTAGTGGCGTGTCCGCATGGATTATTGGCCCCACCAAGGGACTTTTAATCGCCGCACGCGACGGCAGTATTCCACGCCTCTTCACACGTACCAATCAGCATGGGGCTCCCACCTTCATCCTCATTACCCAAGGCATCATTTTCACCGCACTCAGCAGCTTGTTTATTTTCATAGACTCGATCAACGCGGCCTATTGGATATTGAGTGATTTGTGCGCTCAACTCGCATTATTGGCTTATATTTTTATGTTTTCAGCCGCCATCAAGTTGCGTTACAGCCAGCCTGAACAACCGCGCGCTTATAAAATTCCAGGTGGCCTTCTCGGCATGTGGCTGGTCGCGGGCATCGGTTTAATTTGCTGTGTTGTGACGATTCTCATCAGCTTCGTACCCCCTGCACAAATCCCGATTGAAAACGTGATGTTTTTTGAGTCATTCTTGGTGGGTGGTCTGCTACTGTTTGTGCTGGTGCCGTGGTGTTTGGCCAAGCGAAATGACACAGTGTAGGGTATTTTTTTGCATTGAACCGAGTCGCATGCGGCTCGGTTCAATGGTCCTAGATTTGCATTAAGTCTTTTTCTTTTGCAGCCAAAACCAAATCTACTTCTGCAATGTATTTATCCGTTAATTTTTGCACAACATCGTTTGCACGACGTTCATCGTCTTCAGACATCTGCTTATCTTTCACCATTTCTTTCACATGGTTATTCGCATCACGGCGAATATTGCGAATAGACACACGCCCTTGCTCAGCCTCGCCTCTAACAACTTTTGTCATTTCTTTTCGGCGTTCTTCCGTTAATGCCGGCATCGGCACACGAATCGCTGTTCCTGCCGTTGACGGGTTCAGGCCTAAATTGGAGTTTAAAATGG
>DNVL01000110.1 GCA_003507515.1 Legionella sp. | reverse complement strand
CAATGCGAGTACATCACTTAATTCTAAGTAAGCATTTTTATCGTTTAATTGGAGAGACGCTAATTCACCGGGGTTATATTCTGACGTTTTTTCGCTTGACTTCACCTCTTCACCGTCTGACCAGTCAGAATCGTTGTCAGAGTCATCATCACAATCGTCTAAACACGCAGGCTTTTCCAATAACTTTTCAACAGCAGGTTTTAGGTTATCCTCGTATTCAAATCTAAATTGGATGTGGCCGTGTATATTTTTATAAATATATAATTTATTATTGCCAGATATATCCAGTGCCCTTGGATCACGTTCCCCAACCTTAATTAAGGTAAGATTGCATGGAATAATTCCGGAACAGTTCTTTTTGTCATACGAGTTGCGCGGGCCGTCGCCGTTAACGGCCTTTCTTTGAACATCCATCCTTTCTCTGAGTGCTTCTTGCATACTTCCTTTGTTGCCTGTCGTATTTTCTGCTTTAGGTGGTGCTTGGGGATGAGGACGGGGCTTTACGGCGAGGGCATCAACTAGAGGAGGCGGAGCGACACGATGATGATGGAGCTTTGTGCTGCTAGACAATTTTTTATTGGATGTGCTCTCTGTGTCGATAGCGGTTTGTACCAATTCCAAAACGGTTGCATCATTAATTACGTTTCCTAGGATGGTATGGTGCACTTTTCCCACCGTACCTTTATTGGGTGGTTGTTTCTCTGATGGCTTCAGCAAACAATTTATATCTTGATTCTCGAAATTGAATCCCTCATTATAAAGCGTTATAATATGATCGTTTATCTGTTTTTTTAATTCGTCCTTTTTAATGTAGCTCGAGTCAAATGTAAGCTGTTGAATTTCAATAAGCCCCTCTGTTCCTATGTTTATTGTAATATCCAAATTTATCTTAGGCATTTTTACATCCTCATTTTAAATTAAAATCGCTAATGGTTTATGCTAAGCGGCATATGTGTTCATATTATAAACTAAGTGATTGTCTTGAGTCAAACTATCGGTGTTATTTCGCAATCGGGATTCTGTCGAAGCACGAGATAGTTCAGTATCTCCGCTCAATCATCCCGTTTTTTTTGGATATTTTTGATACCAGCATCGCCCAACGCATTGATCTGCAGTACGTTTTATAGCGGGCCCATACCATTAGCCCTGATTCCCTACGTGGTTCGTGATGACATGGATCATGACTAATGTTATCATCTAGCCTAACCCAGCAGTGAGATTTCTGAACCAATAAGCGCTTACAGGGTGGCATTTTGTTGATGGTGTTGCGCTAAACCATGTTGTCAGTGGGAAGCCTTATCCGTTGCAATCGCTACCCACCTGAACCCCAGGGTTCAAAATCTTATACTGCTGGGTTTTTACTTGTAAATTGATCAATCGACTTCACCACAATCCAAAAAATAAATGCGTCATACCGGGCTCGCTAGAAGCATACTCTCATCAGATCTACGACAAAATAATTAGAAATACCATAGGAATCCCATTACTTGACATAAGTGCTCCAATGGAGCATACTTAAATCATGAAAAAAATGATAACAATAATTGAATTCCCTTCTTTCTTAGCTCAAATTGGAAAAAACATGGCCGCCACTGAACGAGATGCGTTCATTGATTTTTTAGCCAAAAATCCAGATGCTGGTGATGAAATTACCGGGACGGGGGCATTAAGAAAATTCGATGGGGCGGGAAAGGGAAGGGCAAAAGAGGTGGCGTGAGAGTTATTTATTATTTCTATAATGAGAGTGCTCCAGTTTTTTTACTCACCGTTTATGGCAAGGGTGAAAAAGAAAATTTAACCCCGGATCAGAAAAAACAAATGTCAGGTCTTGCTAAGATATTAAAGGCAGAATGCAAAGTAAGGAGGAGAAATCATCATGACTAAACGAAATATTGGCGATGAGATGATTCAAGGGATGACGCAAGCGATTGAATACCTTCGCGGCAACGAAGTAGGTGCCGTTGTTCATAAGGTAGAGATCCCCGATGAAATTGATGTTAAGTCTATTAGGGAAGAACTGAATTTGTCCAGGCAGGAATTTGCAGATAGCTTTGGATTTAGCGCGCGAACATTGCAGCACTGGGAGCAGGGGGATCGAAATCCTCATGGGCCGGCTAGGGTTCTTTTGCTATTATTGCAACGCGAGCCTAAAATCATTGCACAAATACTAAGAAACGATAAGAACAACACTCATTCGGATAAAAAGGCAGCTTAATATCAGCCTACTCAGCGCTAGGACACGATTTCCTTTTAACAAATCTTAAATGGTTGGGTTTTTACTTGTAAATTGATCAATCGACCTCACCATTTCATCTTCACTGATGAGCAAGGGAGGCGATAGGGGCCTGCCGACACATCCTAGAGGAAATAACGATAATCCACATCAAAATTTTCGGCGATTAGCTTCGCCTTGTTTTTTCCTATAGGGCGCTTACCATTTTCCATTGATGATAAATTAGCTTGGGTTGTGCCAATGACTTTAGCAAACGCCATTTGATTTAGTCCTTCACGTACACGAAGACCTCGTAACAGCGCCCCTGCTTTACTGTGTTGTTCAGTTAGGCCCTTAAATACATCATCAGAAGATACATTTTCGTTCTCTATTTCGCTAACATGTAAAATCTCTTCAAATTCGTCTTGCATCTCTTTAATAAAAGCTAGATCGTCAACATCTAGCTTTTCAAATAAATGTTTTTTAAAAGCAGAGACATCCTTTTTAATTTTATTTTTTATAGCGATTTTTTCAGTAAGGTGCGTTCTCGTGTGTGCCAACATAATAAACCTCTATGGTTTTGCTTTCTTCAAAAACTTTCCAACAACAAATATACGTTGGATTTCCTTTTAATAAATGGCAGTGCCGCCAATCATCACTTTTCTTTTGACCTTTCAGTCCTTTGAATTTAGTGTAATTCGGCCAATGTTTGCCTGGGTTTCCACCTCTGTTCTTTAAGTCTTCCACCAGGAGAAACAGTACCATTTGCAAATCTTTGTGAAACTGGTTTTTTTGTTTAACAGCCTTGGCTGTAAAATTCACATCCCATCTCATAACCAGTATATCTCTTTTTTTGATATATTTCAAAGATTGAAATATTAAAATATCAATGTTGTCTTACTGCCCTCCACATTCAAAATCTTAAACGGTTGGGTTTTTACTTGTAAATTGATCAATCGACCTCACCAATCGGCTTACCATTTCATCCGTCTCCTCTTCACTGATGATCAAGGGCGGCAAAAGCCTGATCACCGTCTCAGCCGTTACATTCAACAGCAAACCATGGTGGAGTGCGATGGGTTTGATGTCATTGGCCGGTCTATCGAGCTCAATGCCTAGCATATAGCCTTTTCCGCGGATGCTGCGCACGGCAGGATGTTCGCCCAATGCCTCCATGAGTTTGTCTTTGAGTCGGATGCCGCCTTTGGAGACTTTTTCACACAAGCCATCGCGCTCGATGACCTCCAACACCGTCAGCGCTGTGGCACACGCCAATGGGTTTCCGCCAAAGGTCGAGCCGTGATTTCCGGGTTTGAATAAGTTACAAGCGCGTCCTCTCATTAAACAGGCGCTAATTGGTACACCGTTTCCTAAGCCCTTGGCCGTTGTTAAGATGTCAGGTTGTATTCCGACCTCTAGGCATGCAAATAATTTTCCAGTGCGACCATTGCCCGTTTGCACTTCATCTAGAATCAGCAACCAATCGCGTTCTTTACAAAGGGCTGCCACGGCACGCAAATAGGTCTCGTCTGCCACCAGAATGCCCCCTTCCCCTTGAATAGGCTCCAGCATCACCGCGACTACATCACGGCAATTGGTGGCGATGGTGCGAAGGGCTGTGATGTCGTTAAAAGGGGCGCGAATAAATCCGGGCAGCAGGGGTTCGTAACCGGCTTGCCCTTTGCGTGAGGCGGATGCTGTTAACGTGGCCATGGTGCGGCCATGAAACGCGCCATCCATGACAATGATGGTGGGTTTTTCAATGTTTCTTTTATGCCCGTACAGGCGCGCCAATTTAATGGCGGCTTCATTGGCTTCTGCACCCGAATTACCAAAAAAAACTTGTTCCATGCCCGTCAAATGCGTGAGTTTTTCCGCCAGTAATTGTTGCTCTTTGATTTGAAACGCATTGGAGGTGTGGATTAATTTGGCCGCTTGTTGCTGGATTGTGCGCGTAATGTCTGGATGCGCATGCCCTAATCCGCAAACGGCAATGCCACTGAAGGAGTCCAAATAGGCCTTTCCCTGGTCGTCATACAGCCAAACCCCTTGGCCATGTGTGAAGGTCACGGGCAAAGGGTTGTATGTGGTGATGAGTGCCATGCTGACTCCTTCATTAACAATAATTAGCGTAAGTTGCTGGCGGCAAAGTCCCAATTGACGAGCTGCCAGAATGCGTTGAGATAGGTTGGGCGCGCATTGCGATAATCAATATAATAGGCATGTTCCCAAACATCACACGTCAAAAGAGCGGTTAATCCTTCGGTCATCGGCGTTGCGGCATTGCTGGTGCTGATGATTTTTAATCGATCTTGCTCGTCTTGCACTAACCATGCCCAGCCTGATCCAAAGGTGGCAATGGCCGTTTGCGTAAATTGCTCTTGAAAGGCTGCAAATGATCCAAAGGCAAGGCGAATGGCGTCGGCTAGTTTGCCTGAGGGTTCACCGCCCCCATTAGGCGACAGGCAATGCCAGTAAAACGTATGATTCCAGACTTGGGCTGCATTGTTGAAGATGCCGCCGGATGATTTCTTGATGACTTGTTCTAGCGTCATCAATGCAAAATCAGAGTCTACGATTAATTTGTTTAAGTTGGTGACGTAGGCCTGGTGATGCTTGCCATAATGATATTCCAGTGTTTCTTTGGAAATATGGGGGGATAGTGCATCCATTGCGTAGGGTAGTTCAGGTAATGTGAAGGTCATGAGTAAAACTCCAAAGGGTTGATTTGTGGTGTTAAGTGTATCAGGTTGAGCAGCCGTTTCAATCGGGGCGTTCAGCAGTTGTAATATGGTCTGATTTTCGCCATAATGAACGTTGTCATTTATTAACCGGTGGAAACATGGATACGATTGAAAAGATTAAACAGCAAATAGCCGATCATGCAATACTGTTATACATGAAAGGCACTCCAGAGAATCCTCAGTGCGGATTTTCAGCCCGTGCGGTACAATGCATTAACGCCTGCAACGTTGATTTTGCATACATTGATATTCTGAGCAATCCGGATATTCGACAAACACTGCCGCAATATGCCGATTGGCCTACCTTTCCACAATTGTACGTGAAGGGCGAATTAATGGGGGGATCGGATATCATTGCTGAAATGTATGAGCAAGGCGAATTGGAGCCTTTATTGCAAGGTGCAGTGGCTGCATAAATCAAATTTTAAACGAAGGGAGAGAATAGATGAGTGTTTTAGTGGGTCGTACTGCCCCTGATTTTACGGTTCCTGCTGTATTGGGTTCAGGCGAAATCGTCAATGATTTTAATTTACACCATGATCTGAAAGATAAATACGGATTGGTTTTTTTCTATCCGCTTGATTTTACCTTTGTATGTCCTTCCGAGCTCATTGCGCTGGATCACCGCATGGATGACTTCATCAGCCGAGGCGTCCATGTGGTTGCTGTGTCGATCGACTCCCATTTTGCACACAATGCGTATCGCAATACCGCTATCAAAGACGGGGGCATTGGTCCTGTGAAATTCACGTTGGCGGCAGACATCACGCATGCCATTTGCCAGGCCTATGGCGTTGAGCATCCCAGCGCAGGCGTTGCGTTGCGTGGAGCATTCATCATCGATAAAAAAGGCAATGTGCGATCACAAGTCGTGAATGATTTGCCGATTGGACGTAATATTGATGAGCTGTTACGCATTGTGGATGCCGTACAGTTTGCAGATGAGCATGGGGAAGTGTGCCCTGCAGGTTGGAAAAAAGGCGATGCGGGCATGAAAGCCAGTCCTCAAGGGGTTGCGGCATACCTCAATGAGCATGCTGAATCGCTTTAAGATGTAGGTTGGGCCTTGGCCCAACAATTTTGCCACAGCGGCGTTGGGCCAAGGCCCAACCTACGCGGGCATTCCCCCCCAGCGATTGAGCATTTTACAAAACAGCTCAGCTGTTTTTTCTGCATCATAAATCGCTGAATGGGCTTCATTTAAATCGAAAGGGATCTTGGCTGAAACCATGGCTTTGGCCAGCACGGTTTGTCCATACATCAGCCCCGCAAGCGTCGCTGTATCAAAACAGGTGAAGGCATGGAAAGGTGATTTGATGCCCGTGCGTTTCGCCGCCGCTTTGATGAACAGCAGATCAAACCAGGCATTGTGCCCCACGAGGACCGCGCGTTGGCAATGATGTTGCTTTAATGCGGTATGGATGGGTGCAAACAAACGCTGCAGTGCTTGCGCTTCATCGAGTGCAAATCGCAGCGGTTGGTATGGGTCAATCTGATTAAAGGCGAGTGATTCCGGATCCAATACCGCGTTTTCAAAGGGTAAAATATGTTCGAAAAATCGCGCTGCGGGTGCGAAAACCCCCTCTTTATTCAAATCCAGCAAGACAATGCACATTTCTAACAAGGCATTTTTCTGGTGGTCAACGCCCGACGTTTCTACATCAACGACCACGGGTAAAAAACCTCGGAAACGGTGTTTTATTTCCGTGAGGGGTTTGTCATGATTGTGCTTCACGAGTACTCCATTGCAATGTGCTACCGGCGGCGAGCGGCACGACATGCGAAGCCCCTAGCGGCATGATCGGTGGGATGAATTGAGGGGATTGAACCAGTTCTATCTTATCCGTTGAATGCGGAAGATGGTAAAAATCTGCACCAAATCGACTCATAAACGCATCCAGCTTGTTTAATTGATCGCATTGATCAAACAGTTGCGTATACATCGCCAGCGCAAATGGGGCTGAATAAACACCAGCACAGCCGCATGCACTTTCTTTGTGTGATTGCGCATGAGGGGCACTATCTGTGCCTGCAAAAAATTTAGGATTTCCACTGATAGCCGCTTGTTGGAGTGCCTGTTGGCAACGCTCAGATTTTAAAATGGGCAAGCAATAATAATGGGGTTTGATGCCACCGGCCAGTAACTGATTGCGATTGTATAATAAATGATGTGGTGTCACGGTGGCCGCAAGCGTTGCGGGCGCTTGCATCACAAACTCTACCGCCGCACGACTCGATATATGCTCTAACACCACGCGTAATCTGGGGAAGTTTTGAATCAACGGTGCTAAGTGCGTTTTAATGAAAACCGCTTCACGGGCAAAAATATCCCCATGGGTCACTTCGCCATGCATTTGTAACACGAGATCATGTGACTGCATGAGGTCAAACAAGGGATACATCGCTTGAATGGAATGAACCCCTTCATCCGAATGGGTGGTTGCACCCGCCGGATAAAGCTTTGCACCTAATATATGGGGGCTCTTTGCAATGGCATCTAAATCCGCCGATGTAACGGTGTCATTTAGATAGAGTGTCATGTAGGGCGTGAACTGTTGGTTGGGCTTTACGGCTGCAAGAATCCGTTGGTAATAGGCATTGACGGCTGCAACGGTGGATAGTGCGGGAGATAAATTGGGCATGGCCAATGCGCGGGCGAAATGCATGGCGGAAGCCGCGACGGTATCTATTAATGCGTCTTGGTCGCGAAAGTGAACATGCCAGTCATCGGGGCGTGTGATGGAAACAGTGCGCATGCTGAACGTCTTATCAGATGTTTATCAAAGCATAAGCATACCATGATTTGAGCCATTCAGATGGGGATCGGTGTCTTTTTTATAAAACGCATTGACAAAGGATGTGTTTTTATCAAATATATACGGAGCGTTGCTTTTTTTAGGCCAGAAACGGGCTGAACAATTGCAATGAATTTCACGCGATGCTGTTGACAACGAGTAATTGAGGATTGATAATCGTCTCAAGTACGTTTTCGGAGTAGAGCGATTATGGCGTACTGAAGTCAATACCAAGTGGTGGCTTTATGAAAAAAACGGAAGTTTAATAATAAAAAGTGGAGATAAAGTATGTTAAATCTGAAAAAAACAGCTGTAGCTGTTCTTGCTCTTAGCAGCAGCGCAGTATTTGCTGGCTCTATGGGTCCTGTTTGCAGCGCTGTGAACGTCACTGTTCCTTGCGAAGCAACGGCGTGGGATTTCGGTGCAAAAGCACTGTATCTGAAACCTTCTGTCAACAATGGCAATGGCTTCAATCCTATTGTTTCTGATACACGATTCGACCATGCTCCTAATTACAATTGGGGATTCCAAATTGAAGGGTCTTACCACTTCAATACTGGAAATGACCTCAACCTGAACTGGTATCATGTGAGCAAATCAAACAGCCGAACATTTGGTGCTCAACCCCTGACATCATTTAATTTCGGTGGCGGCGTTACTGAAACAGCGGCATTTGCTGGTGGCAATGTATCCGTTGATCCTAAATGGGATGCTGTGAACATTGAAGTCGGCCAACACGTTGATTTTGGTGATAACAAAGCCATTCGCTTCCATGGCGGCGCTCAATATGCTCGTTTAGCCAATAACGTGACCAAGTCTTCTGGTACTTTCTTTGGTGGCAGTGCTGCTCCAGTTTCTGGCTCTTACACGCATACGACAACATACAACCCTACTTACAACGGTTTCGGTCCTCGTTTAGGTATGGACATGTCTTATGATTGGGGCAATGGCTTAGGCATCTATGCGAACGGCGCAACAGGCATTCTGGCTGGCACACGTTCATTCAGCGCTTCCTATAGCGATTCTTTAGGCAACTCTATTGGCGGAAACGGTTCACAAACTGTAATCGTTCCTGTTGTTGATGCTAAATTGGGTGCGACTTACACTTACGCAATGGCGCAAGGTGATTTGACATTGGATGCTGGTTGGATGTGGGTTAACTACTTCAACGTGCATGCAAACCAAGAAGGTGTGAACAGTGACTTCGGTCTGCAAGGTCCTTTCATTGGCTTGAAATGGCTTGGTAACGTTGCATAATTTTATGTAACGGCTCCGATTAAAAAGCCCCTCATCACGTTGTGTTGAGGGGCTTTTTTTTATTCAAAAGGCGACTGGTTATCGCCTGCATTGCAATGTATAATCCGCCCAAAAAGAAAACGGTTGTCGGAGTATACCTGCATGAAATTGAAGTCCCTCCTGTTCATCATGTCATTAGGACTTTGTTCGTCTGCGATGGCGGATGATGCCCAGTTGCAACGTGAAATACAGCTGCTGCAACAGCAAACGCAAGCCTTGCAGACGCAGTTAAATCACTTGCAAAAAAAAATGGTTGCGCAATCAGCGCATTCTGAGGGAAGCGGACATCCTGCTTTAAAAAAATCAGCCACTCCTAGAAAAGAAGAGCGTCATGCGGTCAAGAAAATAGCAAAACACAAGATCAAGCCTTTGCATCCAGAGTCCAGTGTGCACAGTAGCCCGGTGACGGTCCATTCATTGAATGAGCATCCTGAATCGGTAGAGTTTAATCCGGCGGCCCTCATAGCAGACGGGCATGTGGTGACCTACATCTCGGGCATGCCCGTGGTGACGTCGCCTTTTCTAGGTTCCTTGCCCGCATTTGATGGCTCCGACTATATTGTGAATATATCCAGCATCAACCGTGATGTTCGGCTCATGCAGCAGCGCCGCAGTCTGTATCAAGCGTATGAGCGTATGGGGTATCCAAGGCCTAATTTGCCGATCGTCGCCATTAGTGGAAAAGCAGAACCCGCTGGCTCATGGCATCAATCCAACGTTGCGAACGCATCCGGTGACTGGACGTTGGGGTCTAGTGAATTCGACGTAGCGGCTGCCGTGAACGACAAAGTGGAGGCCTACCTGGCTTTGGCTTATGATGAAGGTCCACCGTCCATCGGTGGCCCACGCGTTGGCAACTCGGCCGTCAATTTAAACATGGGTTTTGTCAACATTGGGGACTTGGATGAGTCACCTTTTTATTTCACAGCAGGCCAGTTGTATGTCCCTTTTGGTCGATTTTCAACGGCCATGGTGAGCGCGCCTTTGACGATGCGCATGGCGCGCACAAAAGCGCGCCCTTTTATATTGGGCTATAAATCACAACAATCGTCAGGCCCTTTTGCCGCAGTATATGCCTATAAAGGCGAAACCACGCTGGGTAGCTCAGGCGTAGGTGGGTTGAATTTAGGATATACTATCAATACAGGCAGCGCGTTGGGCGAGGTGGGCGCAAGCGTTATCAGTTCGCTCAATGACGTGGCGGGGATCCAAAAAACAGGCTCTCCTGCAGGGACTACATTCGGTGGATTTGCATCGCCTACCAATGGAAGCGAAAATGTGTATAAAGTGCCAGGCGTTGGCGTGCATGGTGCAATTAACATCGATCGATACAGCTTAACGGCTGAGTGGGTGAGCTCGGTAGGCCGCTACCACCCAGAAGATTTAAGTTTTAACGGCTTAGGCGCACAGTTGCAAGCAGGGCAGCTGGAGGGCGGGGTGACGTTTATGTTCTTTGACAGGCCTGCATCCATTGGAGTAGGCTACCAGTGGTCTAAAGATACGCTGGCATTGAATTTACCACAGCAACGCATCAACGGTGTATTTAATATATCCATATGGAAAGACACGGTTGAAAGCTTAGAATATCGCCATGACATTGATTATGGTCGTTATCAGTTTGCAAATGGGGCGGCACCTGCGGGTATGGTCAATGCGAATACGTTGGGCACAGGCGGCTTTTCGGATACGTTGTTAGCCCAAATTGGTGTCTATTTTTAATGTGGTGACGTTGCTTTTTTAAGGGATATTATGTCAATTAAATCCGATCGATGGATAGAAAAAATGGCGTTGGAACAAGGGATGATTTCCCCTTTTCAACCAGGCCAAGTGAGGGAGCATGAGGGCGCGCGCATTATTTCTTACGGTGTTTCTAGCTACGGATATGATGTGCGTTGTTCGAATGAGTTTAAAATTTTTACCAACATCAATTCAGCCATTGTCGATCCCAAAGCGTTTGACGCCAATAGTTTTGTCGATGTACAGTCGGATGTATGCATTATTCCTCCCAATTCATTTGCGTTGGCACGCACGGTTGAGTATTTTCGTATCCCACGTGATGTGCTGACCATTTGCTTGGGCAAATCGACTTATGCGCGTTGTGGGATTATCGTGAATGTGACCCCTTTGGAGCCGGAATGGGAGGGGCATGTGACCTTGGAATTTTCCAATACCACGACGCTACCGGCTAAAATATATGCCCATGAGGGCGTAGCGCAAATGATTTTTTTAAGCGCAGATGAAGTTTGTACTACCTCGTATCGGGACAGGGCAGGGAAATATCAAGGGCAAACAGGCGTCACATTGCCCCGAACATAGCGTTAGGCTAACCCTTACACCCTTCTTCTGCGATCTGGCAATGCGCTTTTGATGCGTTGATGCGTTCTCGTAACGCTTTGCCAGGCTTGAAATGAGGGCTGTATTTCGCCTCGGTGACCACGCGTTCGCCCGTTTTGGGATTGTGTGCTTTGCGCGGTGCGCGGTAATGCAATGTAAAACTACCAAAACCGCGAATTTCAATGCGTCGCCCTAAAATGAGCGATTGACTCATTAATTCCAGAATATGGTTGATGCTTTCGGCCACTTGATGTTCAGGCAGATGCGTCATGTTTGCAGAGATCTTGGCAATCAGTTCAGATTTAATCATACTTCACCTCGATGAGCGGCATGGTACAACGATTATTGTTATTTATCATATGCCATTCATCTCGATTTGAAAAGAAATGATTTAAGACCCGTGACGGTTTTCATCCGATCTGTATGCGTTGCTGGATATAGGCTTTGACCGTACCCCAGCTCATTTGTACGGTGGTGATTTTTATAATGGAAAAAGCCTTGGATCGCAATGCTTTGCTGGTGGTGATAACGACCGTGCACTGTGTTGATTGCTCAATTTTCATGCTTAAGTCGGTCCATCGTTGGCCAAAAAAACCCGTGGCGTTGATGAAGATGAGGGTTGCCTGGCTGACGTTTGCGTTGAAAAAGTCATCATTTAAAAAGTGAATTTTTTTAGCAGCTGCCGTGTAATCGGGCCGCAAGGCCAGTGCATTGCGTAGACTAATCGCTGCATGGTGGAGACCGGGAAAGCGCTCGATCCCATGGCTTTCTTTTACATCAAACACCATGGCACACGCCAAAACGGCTTTGCCTGTGCCGCTGCCTAAATCGTAAAAGATGGTATGGTTGTCTAGCTTGGCTTGCGATAACAGCGCAATAAATGAGAAAAAATCAATTTCACCATATACATACTCCATGGCATCTTGGGTTCTACGGGCGTCTCGTGATAGAGAAAAGCCATCAACTAGGGCAAACAGTTGCTGATAGACGGTGTGATGCCTGTCTAGCCCCAGGGCACGGCGCCAGCGATAAATCTCGATTGTTCGCCACCAGTGGGGAGCGCGTAAAGCCATCAAGGCTGCAATAAAGATCGATACAACCCAAATTGTTCGCAATTATGCCTCGCGGATTTTAATATTTACAGTATACTGTAAGTACGATGTTAACATTGCCTTAAGCTCTAAGATGTAGCATAGCATGAGAGAAACCATTCGGAGAGTTGTATGTCATTCCAACAGCATTTTTTTATTCGCACACCGGGTGCCTCCGTTTATCGGTCACCAGAACACAAGCCAGGTGCATTCGTTGATGTGGGCGGGACAGGTGATTGTGGATTTCGGGCGATTGCGGCAGGGTTGATGGAATGGTATTCGATGCCGGTGTTAACCAAAGGACGCAATGCCTTGCTTGAATCGTTCTGGGTTCGGTTCGACGTCTTGTTCCCAGCGCATGCGCATCAAACCGCGGTGTTGACCCCAATGCAACGTCTGCAGCAACTCAAGAAGCGTGTGCCTTACCATCAATTGGTGGTTGAAATAGCCTATACATTGCGACAAATCGCAGTGGATGAACTTTGCGCTTATCCAGACCAGTATCCAGGTGCTTTTGTTGGTGAAAATGAAGGCACGTCGCCCACCATGATGCGAAAAATGACCACATGGATTGATGAAAGCAGCCTTGCCGCACTATCCAACGCATTGCATTTGCCCATCACCGTCAATGTTGTTGAGGGTGCCAAATCATTGCCGCACCGCTTGCAGTACAATGTAGATCCAGGATGCCCTAGCGTATTGATCCAGCTGGAAAAAGGCCATTATGTTCCCTATTTGCGAGACCCAATCCTGCCGGCGCGACCCAGCCTGGTGCCGACCATAGCGCCCGCGAAGGATGACCTGGCGTTTGATCGCAACCTGCCTGAAATTTTGGTGATGATTGCGGAGGATCAAAAACGAATGAAGGATAAATTTGAATCCATCCGTGAGACATTAGAAACCCAGTTGTTACTGGGGCCCAGACAAGGTGGGCTCAGCAAG
>DNVL01000070.1 GCA_003507515.1 Legionella sp. | reverse complement strand
TGAATAGATCTACAATGGATGTTCCGTTGGTATCTTTATTTTGAAACGTTTCTTCAAATAAAATAACGCCATTGATGTAATCGCCTAGATGAGGGGTTGTTGCTAGTAGCAATCGATAATCTTGGCGGTTGTCTGCTGTGTTTTCGAGGTTAATGGCGGCAAACCGTTTGCCAATCGTGCCATTGCTCTCATCCGCTGCCAGTATGCCTTTGCCATCTTGTAACAAATGATCCATTGTTGTTGATAACTCATCGTAATACATGTTGTTCTCCATTGTTTTAAATGTTAGATCTTTTTGCTCACGGTCCCCGAAATGTATTTTTCGCGAATGACGTTTTGCATGGCAAAGCCCTGATCCTTCAAATAATTGAAGGCATCGTCAATCATAGCTGGGTTTCCACATAAATACACATGGTCGTTATCAGGCGAGAGTGCTAATGCGGGGAATGCATGTTGAACGTAGCCCATGTGCTCATGAGGATTGTGCAAATGACAACGCGATTCACGGCTTAGATGCGCTGAAAACGTGATGCGCGGAGAGTGCGCTGCTAGGGCCAAAAATTCGTCTGCATATAATATATCTTCGCGTGTTTGTACACCGAGTAAAATAACCACGTTGAGTAGGGGGTTCATATCGATGCGGCGTTTGAGTTCGGGTATCATGGCGCGATATGGGGTAATGCCTGTGCTGGTCGCGGCCAGAATATAGCGCGAGGGCATCTCATCTTTGAGCACGAGTCGTCCAAATGGGCCGTTAATGTGAATGCAATCGCCTGGATTCAAATGAAACAGAAATTCAGTACCGGGTCCGTTTTCAACGAAGCCTGCTGCAAATTCAATGCGATTGTCAAGTGCTGGCATATTAGCGATACTATAGCTACGTCGCAGTGTTTTCCCTTCGCGTTCAAAGTGGATCGTAATGAATTGGCCGGGCAGGTAATTGAATGCAATGTCTTGGGGTGTCTTAAAAACAAAATGTTTCACCTTAGGTGAAACCATCCGGGTGTTTTCTAGGATGATGGGGATGGTGTTGACTTGCATGGTCGTTCTTTTTAGGGAAGGAAATGCCCTAATATAAGGGAAAAACAACACAATGCAAGTACTATCCATATGTTGGAGTATAATTTATCGTATTTGGATATTAAATAACCATATGAAAATGCCTGATCTGGTGACCATGATTGGCAATTTAAGCCAATCACTCGCGTCTGTGCAATCGCTTATCATAGGGGCTGCGTATGTATTGGGGCTCTCATTGGTCGTGTCAGGCTTGATTCAATGCACCAAAGTAACCCCCCAGTCTCGAGAAAAGATCTCTGTGCCCTTGACCCGTATTTTCGGAGGGGTCGTCCTTATTTTTTTGCCCACCTCAGTAGAGACGCTATCAAATACATTATTTGGTAGTAGCAGTGCTTTGGAATACAACGCATACAATCCCTACAATATTTATGAGTCGATGCAAATATTGATCAAAACCGCTGGGGTACTTTGGTTTGTGAGGGGGGCGGTGTTGATGATTAGTGCAGCGAAGCCAGGTCAACAACATGGGACGAAAGGCTTTGCGTTTGTCCTGGCCGGTATTGGCGCCATGAATATTGAATACACCATAAGATGGATAGACTGGTTTTTCAATTATATCATGAGTTTACTCAAGGGGCCTATTTGATGGCTTCGTCGTCCCCGCAAATGTTGAGGTGGTTTGCTTTGGCGAAATCCAATATGGACTGGTAGACTTCTGGGCTGGAATCTTTCAGTTTCGGGTCAAGTATGACGCATTTGTATCCTTCGTGGTTCACGCTGGGCTGCAATAGTGGCGAATAGAGTATCCGGCTATTTTTAAAGCTAGCCATAGCACCACTCATGCGCTCCGCCCAATCGCTAGGACGAAACGTTTTTCCTTGCGTAGTGACGCCTTCGATCACAATTTTTTTGCCGTCGGACTGGGTCATAACGAATTTGCACAATGAAAACAGTATGAATAGTATAGCACCATCGACTGATCATCACAATTTAAGGCATGGCAGGACAGCGGGCTATTGTGATAGACTATCCTTTACTTCAATCTCTGGTAGGGGCGTCCATCGTGCGACAAAAAGAAGGTTACTCAGGCATTTATTTATTACCTAACCTCCTGACGACGGCCAGTTTATTTTCGGCCTTTTATTCCATCGTTGCTTCACTCAAAACGCAATATGATGTGGCGGTCATTGCCATTTTTATTGGGATGGTTGCGGATGGACTGGATGGGCGTATTGCGCGCATGACCAATACCCAGAGTGCATTTGGCGCTGAATATGATAGTTTGTCAGACATGGTCACTTTCGGTGTGGCGCCTGCTTTGCTGTTGTACAGTTGGAGTTTGCATCAATTTGGAAAATTAGGGTGGTTGGTTGCTTTTATTTATACAGCTGCAGTAGCACTTCGATTGGCTCGCTTTAATACGCAAGTTGAAACGGCAGATAAAAATTATTTTCAAGGACTGAATTGCACGTTTGCAGCCGCTTTTGTGTCATCTTTTGTGGGGTTGTGTCAGCAACAAAATTGGCCATTTGAACTGATTTCCATCGTATCAGCAATCATTGCTATCATATCGGCTGTGCTGATGGTGAGTAACGTCAGATATTATAGTTTCAAGGAGTTGGATTTCAAAGGAAAGGTCCCGTTTCTCTACGTATTATTGATCGTGATATTTTTTGTGGCGATTGCAGTGAATCCAACCGTGGTGGTCTTCATCGGTTCGGTGATCTATGCGTTGTCAGGACCTGTGCAAACATTGTATGTATTGCAGCGGATGCGTAAACAGCGTAGAAAAATGGTGAAACTCAAACAAGAAGCGAAGTAGTCATTCCGCCTCATCAAAACGATTGTTGATCAGATTCACTAACGCGGCTTGCATGGCCTCCTCATCGGGGCCATCCATTTCTAGGATCAATTCACTGCCTTTGTTTGCGGCGAGCAACATGACCCCCATGATGCTCTTGCCGTTAATGGTTTTGGCCTCTTTCGTGACGCTCAGCTGGCTTTGAAACCTTGCTGCTGTGGAAACAAATTTGGCCGATGCTCTTGCATGTAGCCCTAATTTGTTGATGATGGTGACGTGAATCGTAATCAAGGCATATCACCGTTTTGACCATGGTGATCTCGTCTATCCAATTTTTTTTCTTTGTGTTTCATTAATTGTTTATCAAGCTTGTCCACCAAGAGGTCAATGGCAGCGTACATGTTTTCAGACTCAGCACTGGCATGCACTTCACCTTTTGAGATGAAAAGGGTAGCTTCCGCAATATGTCTTAGTTTTTCAACCTCAAAGACAACATTGACCGCGGTTATTTTATCAAAGTGGTGCTCTAATTTATGGAATTTTTCTTCGGTGAAATTTTTTAATGCTGTGGTTACTTCCACTCGGTGCCCGGTGAAATGGATTTGCATGATGTGTCTCCCTTATTGATTGGTTCCTTAGCCTATATCTATTAGTGTAACTGATTTAGTGCGATTATCCAGCGGATGTTTATATTTTATCGTCAGAATCACGACGTCCTGCTGATAAGTTGCAGGACGTCGGTGGGGGTGGTTTAACGTTTAAAACTGCAGTGATATGCTTACAAAAAATTATTTGACTTTTTTCTCGTTGAAGTCCACATGTTTGCGGATAACGGGATCATATCGTTTGAAGCTAAGCTTTGTGGTGGTCGTGCGTGGGTTTTTTGTTGTGGTTATAAAATAACCTGTTCCTGCACTGGATTCCATTTTAATTTTGATGCGAATAGCGGCCATCGTGTTTCCCCTTCAATTAAATTTTTTCGCCTTTGGCGCGTAATTTATCAAGCACTGCTTTCAGTCCCAATTTGTCAATCGTGCGCATGCCTCTTGGCGTTAATTTAAGAGATACGAATCGATTTTCTTCTTCTAGCCAATAGCGATGATGTTGAATGTTGGGGATAAAACGACGTTTTGTTTTATTGTTGGCATGCGACACGTTATTCCCGGTGATGGGTCGCTTACCAGTAATCTGGCATACTCTTGACATGATGTTACTCCAACGTGCCTGACTTATAGGTAAGTCAGATTTGTTAAAAAATAAGCTCATTCGTCAGACGAACGGACTGAAAAAAATTACAGGTGGCGTTTTATAACAAATATTAAACGTTGATGCAAGTTATGGATGCTTTTTCTGAAAAATAAAGAGGAATATTAGACATCCAGGGTATTTCTCGTGCATAATCTCAGTCTTTTGTGCTCAGGGGTTTCCATGCAACAACGAACCATCAAAAGTTTTGTTTTAAGGACAGGTCGCGTGAGTCCACGCCAGCAACTGGCATTGGATCAATGGTTAACACCATACCTTATGCCTGAACCCACCGCGCCTTGGTGTTTATCTAGCGCCTTTGGGCGGCATGCGGAAATCATCGTGGAAATCGGATTTGGCATGGGGGCTTCGCTGTTCACTCAAGCAGAACAGCGGCCGGATCTCGATTACTTAGGCATTGAGGTACACCGTGCGGGCATTGGGAGTTTGGTGGCTGATCTGCATGATCATGCACTTAATAATGTAAGGGTTGCGCCCTATGATGCCGTTGAGGTGTTTAGCCGGTCTTTACCGGATGATTCATTGCAGGGTGTGCAAATTTTTTTTCCTGATCCATGGCCTAAAGCCCGGCATCATAAACGCCGATTGATTCAGCCGGCATTTGTGAGCCAACTGTTAAAAAAAATAAAAGTAGGGGGCTTTTTGCATTGCGCAACCGACTGGGAAGCGTATGCCGATCACATGTTACATGTGTTGTCAGCAGAGCCGTTGTTGGTTAATCAACAAGAGGGTGGTGGCTTTTCTCCTCGCCCCGATACGCGTCCACTGACTAAATTTGAGCAACGTGGGGCGCGGCTTGGGCATGGCGTTTGGGATTTAATCTTTGTACGCCAGTCATCAATTTAAGCCCAGTATTGCTTGCTTAAACCAAGCATACGCCATAGAATTCTAATTTTAAGCGTGAAGGCGGAGCATTAAATATGGGATGGAATGGGCCGGATAAAGGCAACGATCCGTGGGGTGGAAAAAATCAACCTCCTGATCTAGATGAAGCATTGAAACGTTTGCATAATAAAATGAAACAATTTTTTCAGAGGGCTGCTGGAAAAAAGCCAGCGTCAATACTCGCCTCGGGTTCCAGTTCAGATTCAGGACCTAATGGATTGTTGGCTTTATTGGTTGTTTTAGGCGTGTTTGTGCTATGGGTATTATCCGGTATTTTCATCATTGATCCGGCGGAAGAAGCAGCTATTCTCCGGTTCGGAAAATACATCGAAACAGTAGGACCGGGTCCGCATTGGATCCCACGTTTTGTATCGTCTAAAGTGGTGATCAATGTGGATCGTGTGGCGGATTATTCCTATTCTGCTCAAATGCTCACGAAAGATGAAAATCTCGTGTCAGTGGCCCTTGCGGTACAGTACCGCATTGGTGATTTGCAGGCCTATTTATTCAATGTCTCAGATCCAGAAGAAAGTTTGCAACAGGCAACCTCTAGTGCTCTACG
>DNVL01000251.1 GCA_003507515.1 Legionella sp. | reverse complement strand
CATTTTTGGCGACGAAGATCACCTTTATCAATGAAATGGCGGATCTGTGCGAGAAACTGGGCGCTAATGTGCAAGACGTATCGCGCGGCATCGGCCTTGATAATCGCATCGGGTCAAAGTTCTTACACGCTGGTCCTGGCTATGGCGGCAGTTGCTTTCCAAAGGACACGCTGGCGCTTCTCAAAACCGCTCAGGACTATGAAACGCCCGTTCGGATAGTTGAGGCTGTCGTTCAGGCAAATGACCTTAGAAAGCGCGCTATGGGACGCAAAATCATCACTGCACTTGGCGGCGATGTGCGGGGCCTGAAAATTGGTCTGCTTGGCCTGACGTTCAAACCCAATACAGATGATATGCGCGATGCGCCGTCCATTGCGATTGTTCAGACCTTGCTCGATGCCGGCGCAATTGTGCACGCACATGACCCTGAAGGTATGGAGGAAGCAGCAAAAATCCTTCCCGAAGTCATCATGGCCAGCAGTGCCTATGATGCCGCGCAAGATGCACATGCGGTGTCCTTGATTACTGAATGGGACGCATATCGTGCGCTTGACCTCAAGAAACTGCACTCCGCGATGGCGGGCGATGTTCTTGTGGATTTGCGCAACATATACCGCACCGAAGAAGCGCAGGCCGCTGGGTTCAATTATGTTAGCGTCGGGCGTCGTTAGCGACTGGGGCTAGCTTCAGTAGGCGCTTGCCCCTTCATCCGCTGCCTTCACCTCAAAATCGGAATGTATGCTCAACCACACGCTCAGTTGGGGCTTGTCGTTGACGCGTGGCGGCCTAATGAGGAATTGCCACGCCGCGAGGCGAAGCGCCTTGACAAGGCTAGTGCTGCGTGGGATTTCACCTAGGATCTGGCAGTTTTCGACGCGGCTTTACGCTGCCATCCGGCAGGCCATGTCCGCCGATCCGCTAGGTGGGATGCGTTTGATTGCGGCTAGGTAAGGCGACAGCTTGCTTTGATATGGTTCGCGTGAGCGAACGCGACGGCGATGATTATAGACGCGAAGGTCGCCGCGATGACCCACATGACGGCCGGAACGGTGCAAATGATTAATGGCGCCGCGGCAGGGCGACAAATGGAAAAATTGCTCCAGCGCCTCAATGGTAGGCGCCCTGTCATCGCTTACTTGAGGACGCAATCGAGCAGCCGGACCGACACGCTTTTCAAGGGTATACGTAAACATCGGTGTTCAAATTTTTAGAGGCATTGAAAAAACTCCAAGTGGGATAAACTGACGCCAGGATGTCGTCGAATTAGTACGCTCAATTAGGCACAGAACTAATTGATCCATCCATCTACTCATTCAATTATAAGATCACTGTAGAAGCTATCCGGGTGACGAGGATAAGGATTTGGGCGCAGCGCCAATAGCCGGCATTGCCGACCATTTTGGCGTTATAGCATCAGTCCCGCAACAGGACCTTGGCCTTCCGGGCTCAAAGTAACCCGTTCGTAATTCCCTATGTAAGGGAGGGTATTTTTTATTCAACAGTCTGAGTGTAGACTTTATCATGATGGCACAGCATTAGAAACTCAATATAAGAGGCATTGATATAGCATATTGCAATGGCGAGTAGCCCCGCTATCTAAAGAACTGTGATAAAAGCACAGTCCAAAGAAAAAAAGCGATAAATTTTTTTAAAATACAAATTTATTGTAACCGATTAATGCCTTGAACAGGATTTGAAAAATAGAAATGTTAAATAGAATAAGAAAAAAGATGACGCAAACAGAGGGGGCAAGACGCCTCATTAATAATATTTTATCATTATCTATATTGCAAGGTGTGAACTATTTATTACCATTAATCACCTTACCTTATCTGGTCCGGATTTTAGGGCCAGAGCGATTCGGGTTGCTTGCTTTTGCAACCGCAACCACAATGTACTTTATATTGATAACTGATTACGGCTTTAATCTGACTGCAACCCGCCAAATATCGATCCACAGAAATGAAAAAAATAAATTAAGTGAGATTTTTAGTGCTGTTATGATAATAAAAATCGCCTTACTCATCTTCAGTTTTTGTATAATGTCATTAATTGTTTTTACCTTCGAAAACTTTAGACAAAATTGGGAATTATATTTCATAACATTCGGCATGACCGTGGGGCAGGCTTTTTTTCCCGTTTGGTTGTTTCAGGGCATGGAGCGGATGGATCTAATAATTTACGTCAATCTAGTGACAAAATTCATTTTCACTTTTTTAATATTTATTCTTGTAAAAGAATCCGGCGACTACCTTGTGGTCCCACTGCTAACCTCTGCCAGCTTCATAGTTACCGGCCTATGGTCTCTCTTTTTAGTAAAAAAAGAACTAGACATAACATTCAAACGATCAAAATTTTCAATATTAAAATCACATTTACTTGAAGGATGGCATGTATTTTTTTCAAGCATTTCTATCAGTTTTTACACCATATCGATCACATTCATTCTCGGATTAAGCACAAATAATGTAGTTGTTGGACATTTTGCCGCTGCGGATAAAATTGTACAGGCCGTGAAAGGCCTATATCTACCAATATCGCAATCTATTTTTCCGGTAATCAGTAAAAAAATACATAAAAACAAATCGATTGGTGTTAATTTTATATATAAAATTACTATCATACTCGCTCCTATTTTCTTTATATTTTCTGCAATATTATTTGTTTTTTCCGAAAATATAATCTTATTATTATTGGGACAGGAATACTACAGTTCCATTGTTATATTAAAAATTATGTCTTTTTTACCATTTATTATTTTCATGAGTAATATATTCGGAATTCAAACTATGCTGAATCTAGGCTACAAAAAAGAGTTTAGTTTTTTTGTTTCCATCGCTGCTATTATCGGTGTTAGCATGGCTCTGTTTGTTGCGCCTTCCTACCAGGCAATAGGCGTCTCGGTTGTGATGTTGCTTGTAGAGCTGCTGATAACACTGATGCTTGGTTTTTTTGTTTTTACTAAAATTAGAAAAGGGCTTTTATGAAAGCGGTTATACTGGCTGGTGGCTTGGGTACCAGATTGAGTGAAGAAACATCACTGAGGCCAAAACCAATGGTTGAGATCGGAGGAAAACCGATTCTGTGGCACATTATGAAGATATACTCTCAGCATGGAGTAAATGATTTTATAATCTGTTGTGGCTACAAGGGTTATTTAATCAAAGAGTATTTCGCCAATTATTTTTTACACACGTCAGATGTTACCTACGATATGAAAAATAATCAAATGAAGGTGCATGAGCAGCGCGCGGAGCCCTGGACGGTGACGCTAGTAGACACTGGTGAAAACACCATGACGGGCGGACGGTTAAAGCGTGTTGCAGAATATGTAAAAGACGAAGAGGCGTTTTGCTTCACTTATGGTGATGGTGTGGCTAATGTTGACGTTTCCGAACTAATAAAGTTTCATAAAATGCATGGAAAGCATGCGACTCTTACGGCGACCTATCCCCCGGGACGCTTTGGTGCACTGGATATTCAAAACGATCAAATTCGTCAATTCAAGGAAAAGCCACGCGGCGATGGCGCTATGATCAACGGTGGTTTTTTTGTCCTTTCCCCGCACGTCATCCAGCGAATTAAGGATGATTCCACTACATGGGAACAGGAACCCTTAGTAGGCCTTGCAGAAAGCGGACAGTTAATGGCATACCAACATCCGGGTTTCTGGCAGCCAATGGATACGTTGCG
>DNVL01000152.1 GCA_003507515.1 Legionella sp. | reverse complement strand
ACCCGAAATTTGTGATGCATATTTTGCCCCCATATAGTCCGAACTTAAACCCGATTGAAAGACTTTGGAAAGTAATGAATGAATTATCCAGAAATAACCTGGTATTTAAAACGTTCAATGAGTTTAGGGAAAAAGTGCGCTCATTTTTTATCGACACATGGGATGTGATTTCTGATGATTTCAGAACAAGAATCAATGATAATTTTCAAACTCTAAAACCTGTGATTTGAATCTGGTTGGGTATATTATGATGAATCAATGAAGAATTAGAATCATTTCACCTTTCTCATTTGAGGAAGAACAAATAAGGGCTGATTGGTTCACGTGGCTTTGTCCAAGCTTCATAACAAGTATATAAAACAAAGGATTGTATATGCTTATCAATACCCTTTCTATTTTCGGTACCCGTCCTGAGGGCATCAAAATGGCTCCCCTTGTCAGTCAATTAGGCGCAGATCCACGTTTTTGCAGTAAACTATGCGTTACAGGGCAACACCAACAAATGTTAGATCCAGTGTTAAATCTATTCGAATTATTGCCCGATTTTAATTTGCGTGTCATGACAGACAATCAAGATTTAAGCCATCTGACCGCAAAAATATTAACGGGCTTGGTTGATGTGTTTAAACAGTACAAACCTGACTTGGTCTTGGCGCACGGCGATACAACAACCACTTTGGCTGCCACTATATCTGCTTATTAACATCAAATCCCCGTGGCCCATGTGGAGGCTGGCTTGCGTACAGGTGATATTTACGCGCCTTGGCCTGAAGAGGGGAACCGAAGACTAGTCGGGCCCTTATCTGCATTGCATTTTGCGCCAACGCAGCGTTCTCGCTTGAATCTTCTGCGTGAAGGCGTGAAACCTGAATCTATTCACGTGACCGGAAATACAGTCATTGATGCGTTGCATGCCATGACGCATAAAATCAACACGCAGCCAGGCCTTCAAAATCTGCTGGAGCAGCAATTCTCTTTTTTAAGTCCAGCTCGCCAAATGATTTTAGTCACGGGCCACCGGCGCGAAAATTTTGGCAAAGGATTTGAGCGAATTTGCCAAGCGTTAGCCCATATTGCAAACCGTTTTCCTCAAGTAGATATCCTTTATCCAGTGCATCTGAATCCCAGTGTTCAACGACCCGTAACATCGCTATTGGCCGGCATGGACAATGTTTTTCTTATCCCCCCCGTTGACTATCTAGCGTTTGTTTATCTCATGAAGTCGTCCTATCTTATTTTGACCGACTCAGGCGGAATACAAGAAGAAGCGCCATCGCTAGGCAAGCCGGTGTTGGTCATGCGAGACAACACAGAAAGACCCGAAGCGCTTGCCGCAGGATGTGTTCAATTGGTGGGTACAGACGTTGAAAACATCGTCAGTCATGTGGCGCGATTACTGACGGACGACGTGCTCTATCAAGGCATGAGCCATGCGAAAAACCCCTATGGGGACGGAAAAAGTTCTGCGCGTATTTTAGACATCATTTCACGGATCTTTGAGTCTCGTCGTCAGGATCAAAGGGCTTCAAAGCAAGAGATCGGTGTTGGCTAGAGGGTATCAATCAATGCAAATAAGTGTTTCAAATACGCCAGTGGAATAAAATGCACACAGACGCCCTCAAAGCGCTCAGATCCGAGAAAATTTTTTGTAACCACAACGGCTTGCTTGAGCTGATAGGCCTGTAGAAACGATCGATAACCCCGTGTTATCGAGGGTAACGACATGCCGCGATATTTGACTTCAACCGGCATGAAGTCAGCGTCATTTTTATAAATAACAAAATCCACTTCAGCGCCCGACTTCGTTCGCCAATAGTGCAGTGAATAATTTAAAAAATGTTGCGTGATATATTTGTATATTTCTTGAAAGACTAACCCCTCAACCAGAAGCCCCGCATCGGTGCGTGTGGTCAGCGCATTGAAATTTCTGAGAGCATAATTGCGAAAACCATTGTCGATAAAATAGAGAATGGGGTTGTTGGTTAATTCTGTTCGCTTATTGCCTACATAGGGCGTGATCATTTCAATGACGTATGTCTGTTGCAGAACGGCCAAATAGTGCCGAACAACCGCGGCACTCATTTGGCAGTCAGCGCTCAACTGATTATAATTCACCAATTGGCCGCTACTGTGGGCAATAAGACCTAATAATTTTTGAAAATGATCCGGTTTTGATAGTTTTAAAAACTCAATAATGTCTTTGTTGATATAATCTTGATAAATTTGCCCGAGCACCAATGCTTTGTGNNTTATGACTTGCGGGTAAGCACCGAACAGCAGCAATGGCTCGAGGTGGGAGGCGGCATCCCATTCGTTAAAACTCAATGGCAGCACAAGAGATGAAAAATTTCGCCCCGTCAGATGCTCTTGTACTTTGCTTTTTATTTCTAACTGAGATGATCCAGAGGCAATCAGTTTAATGGGGAGCATTAAGTCCGCAATTGTTTTTAACAATAGCCCAGGATTTTCCAAACGCTGTACTTCATCGATGAAAATAATAGGCGCGTTTAAATGGAATTGTTTAAATGCTTCGGTAATAAAAAGAGGGGACTTTAGCCAATCTCGAACGGATGATAGATCGCAATTTAAATACAATAACTGTTTGAAACGATTGTCCTGAATTAATACCTGGCTCAGGTATTTTCCTAACGTTGTTTTGCCAGCCCGCCGCGGCCCAATTAAAAGAGTCCATAGGGTATCCCATTCAGGGAGCATGAGTGTTGGCATTTGCAGGCGTGCACGGTAATGAGCGGTTGAGAGGATAGGTATTTGTTCATTAGCTAACCAGGGGTTTTGCTGTTCAATTTCTTGTATGAGCTGTAAGTGCATTATTAACCCTGCTAAAAATAGATTGACTTTATTTTAGTAGGGTTAATATATATAGCAAGTGCTATATTTCTCTGGCGGCAACAAAGATCTATAAATGACCCTCGTCAATGGAAAAAACAGCATTTAACTGCTTAAAATGAATCAGCTGAAAATCCCCAATGCGTTGCGACTGTTCACCCGTATAAACAAGAAACCCCGTTTCACATCGACTGCTAGCCAAGTTTTTAAAATACTGAAGCCCGCTTAAAAAAGAAGGCGTGAAGGTTTGTGATGATTTGATTTCTATGGGCAACAGTTGTGTGCCTGATTTTAATATCAGGTCGACTTCGCGTTGATTATTATCACGATAAAAATACATGCTGGGTTCAATGCCGCGATGAAGGCGGTTTTTCAATAACTCCAAAATCACAAAATTTTCAAACAAATGGCCTCGCATCGGAGAATACCCCAGCTCTTTTTTATCCCGAAAATCCATCAGATAGGACGCGAGCCCTACATCATAAAAATAAAGCTTGTGGGATTTGATGATGCGTTTGCCAAAATTTTCATAATAAGGCGGCAGCCGAAAAATAATAAAAGAAGCCTCTAATATGGAGAGCCAGTGCTTAATGGTGGCGGCAGTTACCCCAATGGCGTTGCTCAGCGCATCGTGGTTCAATAGTTGCCCAACGTATCCCGCGCATAAATGCAAAAATTGTTGGAATAAGCTCAAGTCTTTGATTTGAATCATTTGCCGTACATCACGCTCCAAATACGTGAGCATGTAATCACGATAAAATTTAGCCGGTGGAATTTGATGTTGATATATTCGTGGATACATGCCCTGAAATAAATAATCATCCACTGAATAAACGACCCCATTTTGCGATAACTCAGCCATATTCAATGGCAATAGTTTCAAAATAGCGGTTCTGCCTGCAAGCGATTGTGCAATGGCCTCATGCAACGCCAACTGGTGGCTACCGGTCAGGATAAACAACCCATTTTGATTGCGGGCATCCACAATACCCTGCAGATAGGACAACAACTCAGGGAATCGTTGCACTTCATCAATAATGGCGCCGTCCGGAAAACGCCCTAAAAACGCGCGTGGATCGATAGCTGCTAATCGTCGCTCATCAGGATTTTCTAAGGAGACATAAGGTAGCGCGGGATACAAAGACCGTACCAACGTTGTTTTACCCGATTGCCGTGGCCCAATGATCGTCACAATGGGGTAGCAGCGCATCATGTCCTGTAGTTCTGCCGCAAGCTGTCGAATAAACATGAAGTACCCTCAAAGCGTATTAAATCATGCTCTAATGATAGCGCAGCACGTTGGTTTATACAAATCCATAGTTGAACTATAGATTTGTATAAACCAATGCCTCACAACAGCACGCCAAAATCGATCACATCAACAAAAAACGCGCTGTCTAAAACCTGATCTGACACACCATTGACGTGGATTAGAACAGGCCGGCAAGAAAATCCCTTAGGCCGTTTTAGCCGGTCTATTTTTTGCTGTACTTCACTCACCACAGTACTACCCAACGGATGTTTACAAAATTTAATTTCACAAACATACAATGTGTTAAAGCGGGTGTGTATCAAATAGTCAATTTGGCAGCCAGGTGTTTTGGTTGTGGTTCTTTGAAAAAATGGATTATCTGACAGGATGTCTTCAGGATGGATATGCAGCGTCTCCCAGATTTGTTTCCGGTTATTGAGCACCAGGTTTTCAAATTGTAAACCCATGATGCTGTCCCAGCCCGGGAGGCTCGCGATGGAGCGCGCATTAAAATGATCACTTTCAATTTTACGTTGATTTTTTTCAATGTACTTCAGATAAAAACGAAGATAATTATCACTCAATCGATAATGACTGAGGCGGGATTCAAGCCCTGATTTCAAATGCCACGTATAATCCCTGGAAATAAAGCCAGATTGGATGAGATCATTCAACATCTCACTCAGGTGCCCGCTTTTAGGCATATTCAGTTTCTGACAGATGGCATTGTACTCAGCATTCCCTTCCACCAAGACACTGACAATATCCTTATAGATGCTGCTGCGCTTAGAAAATAAATCAGAAAAAATATCGTTGAACTCGCGAAACAAAATTCCTTGTTTAGAAAAACATAATCGTTTGATGTTTTCCTCCGCACTGAGAGTGGATTGCACTTCTTCTAAATACCGAGGGATACCACCGGTCACAGAGAGTATTTTGAATTGTTCATAAGCTGACAGTGGGTTCTGCTTCTGTACTAAAAAAGAGCCACAGTCTTTTAATGGCAATTCTTTTAATGTAAATACAAGGGATATTCGCCCTAAAAATCCAGTGGATCTTAGGATGTTCTCTTCAATCCAAACGGATACGGAGCCAC
>DNVL01000289.1 GCA_003507515.1 Legionella sp. | reverse complement strand
AAGAAGTGGGTGTGTCTGTAGACGGGCAGCTGGATATCTTGGTGCCCGATACCATGCCTATTCCCGTCTCTAGTGCGGGCAATATTCCGGCAGGATTTGATCCGGCAAAATTGTACCATTCACCCCATCACCCCCGCGGCTTAACATTGACGGTTTATGGTGCGTCTGATGCGCTCAATTCCATTGGCATTGAGTGGGATGAACTCTTAACCCATATTAAACCAGATGAAGTAGCTGTGTATGGTGGCAGTGCGCTCGCGCAAATTGATGAACATTCATTGGCAGGCATTGTCGGCCAACCCTTGATGGGCAATCGCATCAATTCAAAAATGATGGCGTTGTCATTGGCTGAAATGCCAGCAGACTTTATCAACAGTTACATCATTAATAGCGTGGGCACGACTGGAAATAACGTAGGCGCGTGTGCCACGTTTTTATATAATTTAAGGCTGGGGCTACTGGATATTCAGTCAGGCAAAGCCAGAATTGCCATTGTTGGCAATGCAGAAGCCCCGATTGTTCCCGAAGTGATTGAAGGGTTTCGGGTGATGGGTGCATTGGCCTCGGATGACGATCTGTGCGCATTGGACCAGTCTGAAACGGTCGACAATCGCCGAGCATGCCGACCGTTTTCGAGCAATGCAGGATTTACCTTGGCGGAAGCCGCGCAATTTGTGGTGCTGATGGACGATGAATTGGCGTTGGCCTTAGGCGCTACCATTTATGGTTCCGTGGCAGACGTGTTTATTAGCGCTGATGCCAATAAAAAATCAATTGCAAGTCCCGGCATTGGCAATTACATCACCGTTGCAAAAGCAGCTGCCTTGGCCAAAGCCATGTTGGGAGAGGATGGATTACAAAAAACATACGTACAAGCCCACGGGACCGGAACGCCTCAAAATCGCACGACAGAAAGTCATATTTTAAATGAAGTGGCGAAAACGTTTCACATCAAGCAATGGCCGGTTGCAGCGGTTAAATCATATGTTGGGCACTCGGTAGCCGCGGCCGGCGGCGACCAATTGATCGCAGCCCTTGGGGTTTGGAAATATGGCTGGATCCCTGGCATTAAAACCATAGATCACATTGCAGACGATGTATATCAATCGAATTTAAATATTTTAATGGATCATTATTATGCCGGTGAGAAAGGCGGTGACATGCAGGGGGTCATTTTAAATTCAAAAGGATTTGGTGGGAATAATGCATCCGCACTTGTCTTGTCGCCTCATCAAACACGCACCATGTTAACCCATAAATACGGTGCTGCGGTGATGAAGGCCTATCATGAGAAGAACGCCGTGATTCAAGCACGGTGTGAGGCGATTGATTTAAAAACATGCCAAGGCCAGGAACGTGTTATTTATAAATTTGGCGAATCGGTGATGGATCAGACGTCTATTTCTATGACACAAACGCAAATATCGTTGTCGGCATTTGCAGAAGCGATTGATTTGCCAACGATGAATCCTTACATAGGGTATTAGAGCAGAAGGGAAAAGCCCGCGGCGAAGACCGCGGGGCATGCATGTGGTCTATTTTTCAGGACGGCTTGTCATGTTCACTGGTTCTGGGAAAGCGGGCGAGGGGTTGCTTGGCGTGCCTGTACTCCGGTCACTTGTCGCGGGGCTAACAGATGATCCTCGGGATATTTGTGCAAAAAAAGCATGTCGGCTGTCATTTAAATCATCCAAGGAGGCAGATTTTTTTAATTTTTCAATGTTTCGGTTTAAAGCAGGTCTCATGGCTATCCTCTCGGTTGCGTACAAAATACCATTATGGCATAAATTAGTTCACATGTAAAATAAAAACAATCGTTGAATTTTTTATTCGCACTAATTTTGTGTTACAGGCGGATAGTGGTTAATGCCTTCTTCATTTCATGGCATTTTTGCTTGAATTCTAGTAGATTATAGGGTTTTGACCATTGAATGATCCCACCCTGGGTGATAACGAGGACTACCTGAGCCATGTTGAGTACGTTAATGAAGAGGATGTTTGGCAGTCGGAACGATCGAACGTTGCGGCGCATGGAAAAAACAGTGTTGGCTATTAATGCACTTGAGCCGGAAATGCAGGCCTTAACCGATGAGCAATTGGCTGCAAAAACGCCTGAACTGAAGGCACGCTTTATGGGCGGGGAGTCGCTCGATGCGTTGTTGCCAGAGGGGTTTGCCATTGTGCGTGAGGCGTCTTTGCGTACGCTTAAACTGCGGCATTTTGACATGCAGTTGGTGGGCGGCATGGTCTTGCATGAAGGCAATATTGCGGAAATGCGAACGGGCGAGGGCAAAACGCTGGTGGCCACATTGCCGGCTTACTTGAATGCCATCAGTGGCCATGGTGTGCATGTGGTGACGGTGAATGATTATTTGGCGCGCCGTGATAGCGAATGGATGGAGCCTGTGTTTGCGTTCTTAGGCCTGCGTGTGGGCGTGATTTATCCTGATATGCCGCATGCTGAAAAGCAGGCAGCCTATCAAGCAGATATTTTGTATGGCACGAATAATGAATTCGGGTTTGACTATTTACGCGATAACATGGCGTTTAGCTTGCAAGACAAAGTGCAGCGTGAATTAAATTTTGCAATCGTAGATGAAGTGGATTCTATCTTAATCGATGAAGCACGCACGCCGCTGATNNAGCTCGGCGTTGTATATTCAAGTGAATCGGCTGATTCCTCAATTGGTTATGCAGAAAGACGAAGGCGATGGTGGAGATTACACCATTGATGAAAAACAAAAACAGGCACATTTAACGGAAGAAGGGCATCAGCACATTGAAGAATTGCTCATTAATGATAAATTGCTCGATCCCGGTGAGAGCCTGTATCACGCCAGTAACATCATGCTGATGCACCACGTGAATGCGGCTCTGAAAGCCAATACCATGTTTCATCGTGATGTGGATTATATTGTTCAGAACAACCAAGTGGTTATCGTGGATGAGCACACAGGCCGCACCATGCCAGGCCGACGGTGGTCGGACGGGTTGCACCAGGCCGTTGAAGCCAAAGAGCAGGTTCCCATTCAAAATGAAAATCAAACCTTGGC
>DNVL01000142.1 GCA_003507515.1 Legionella sp. | reverse complement strand
TATAATTCGGATCAAGCGTCTGAATAGCCTTACCTACAATAGGGTGCCAATCTGGATGGATTCGTTGGGGGTCATAAAGACAAGGCATCATGGTGTTTTAATTTGGTAGTATTATAGCGTGAATTGTAACACTGATACGACAATGCCCCTATTAAACGCGTCGTTGTTTAAAAAAATTTGTTAGTAGCAACGCACATTCATGCTGTAAAAAACCCTCATCGATCAGCACTTGATGATTTAAAAACGAACCTTGTAACACATTATAAACCGAGCCCGCAGCCCCAGCCCTCACATCACGCGTTCCATACACCAGTCGTTTTATCCGCGCATGCACCAAGGCACCGGCGCACATGCAGCATGGTTCGAGCGTGACATACAATGTGGTGTTCGTGAGACGATAATTATGCAGATGCGTGCTCGCATCCCGTATGGCGAGTATCTCCGCATGCGCTGTTGGGTCGTTGGTTTTTAATACTTGGTTCCACCCACGACCCAGCACTTGATTCGACTCAGACACCAATAGCGCACCCACCGGGACTTCGCCCATCACATCTGCCTTTTCAGCCAGCAACAGTGCCTGCCGCATCCAGNNTGTATCACTCATTCCCATTCAATGGTCGCAGGTGGCTTGCCTGATATGTCATATGCAACGCGCGATACACCGGCTACTTCGTTGATGATGCGATTTGACACCAAGCCTAAAAAGTCCCAGGGTAAATGCGACCAGTGTGCCGTCATAAAATCCGTGGTTTCAACCGCTCGTAAACAAATCACATAATCATACCGCCGAGCATCTCCCATCACGCCAACACTTTTAACAGGCAGAAAGACCGCGAAGGCTTGGCTGACTTTTTCATACAAGCCCGCTGCACGCAATTCATCCAAAAAAATAGCATCCGCGCGACGCAAAATATCAGCGAATTCCTTCTTCACTTCACCTAAGATACGGACACCCAATCCAGGCCCTGGAAACGGATGTCGATAAACCATGTCATAAGGCAAGCCTAATTCAAGTCCCATTTTTCGGACTTCATCTTTAAAGAGCTCACGTATGGGTTCTAGCAGTTTTAATTTCATGGTCGCGGGTAAACCGCCTACATTGTGATGTGACTTGATCACGTGGGTGGTGCCACTCTTGTTAGCCGTTGCAGATTCAATGACATCCGGATAAATCGTTCCTTGCGCAAGCCAAGCCACATTGGGCAATGCGAGCGACTCCTCTTCAAAGACTTCAATAAACGTACGCCCTATTATTTTTCGTTTCTCCTCCGGACAAATGACCCCCTCTAACGCCGACAAAAACTTGTCTTCCGCATTCACGTGGATGATGCGAATGCCCATGTGCTCGCCAAACATCGCCATGACTTGATCGGCTTCGTGCAGCCTCAAAAGGCCTGTGTCAACAAACACGCATACCAACTGTGAACCAATCGCACGGTGCAACAGAGCAGCCACAACCGATGAATCGACACCGCCAGAAAGTCCTAACAACACATCCTGCGAGCCCACTTGCTTCTGAATTTTTTCGATTGATTGCTCAACAATGCGCTCCACCGTCCAATGGGTAGGTGCGCTACATATATCCACAACAAATCGCGTTAAAATACGCAATCCTTGCCCCGTATGGGTGACTTCCGGATGAAATTGTAGCCCATACCAATGACGGGTTTCATCTGCCATGCCAGCGATGGGTGCATTGCGCGTTTTGCAAGTGGTTTTAAAACCAGGTGGCAATGCAGTGACTTTATCGCCATGGCTCATCCAAACATCAATGAACGCCTCACCCTCCGGTGATATACGGTCTTCAATATTGTTCAACAATGCACTATGACCGACCAATTTCAGCTCGGCGTGTCCGTACTCGCATTCATTCGAAGACTCAACCTGCCCGCCCAATTGCACCGCCATGGTCTGCATGCCGTAGCAAATGCCCAGCAACGGAATGCCTGATTGAAAGACCCATTCTGGCGCACGTATACTGGCATCTTGAGTAACGGACGAGGGGCCGCCTGATAAAATCAAGCCACAGGGATCCAAGGCCTTTAAATAAGCGATGCTCACATCAAAAGGATGAATTTCGCAATAAACCCCCATTTCCCGTACGCGACGCGCAATGAGTTGTGTGTATTGGGAACCAAAATCGAGAATGACCAGCAGTTTTTTTTGTATATTTTCCATTTAATGATCCACTTGATAGTTAGGGGCCTGCTTTGTAATGCTCACATCGTGCACGTGTGACTCACGCATGCCGGCATTGGTGACCCGCACAAACTGGGCACGCTCATGCAATGCTGCGATGGTCTCACATCCGGTGTACCCCATGCATGAACGCAGACCACCTAATATTTGATGGATGATAGTGTGCACCGGGCCTTTATAGGGAACACGCCCCTCGACGCCTTCCGGTACCAGTTTTTCAGCGCCCTGATTCATCTCTTGGAAATAACGATCACTCGATCCTTCAGCTTGTGACATGGCGCCCAGTGATCCCATCCCGCGATAGCTCTTATAGGTACGTCCTTTAAACAACTCAATTTCACCCGGCGACTCTTCCGTACCGGCAAATAAACCACCCAACATCACAGTAAAGGCGCCGGCCGCGAGTGCTTTGCACACATCCCCTGAAAATCGTATCCCACCATCCGCAATCACAGGCACTTCACCTTTTAAGCCTGATGCAACATTTGAAATGGCCGTGATTTGAGGCACGCCTACGCCTGTGACAATCCGTGTGGTACAAATAGAACCTGGTCCAATGCCTACCTTGACCGCATCAGCCCCTGCCTGAACCAAATCACGTGCAGCGGCAGCGGTTGCGATATTGCCCCCTATCACCTGTACATCTGGGAAATTCGTTTTGATCCACTTCACACGAGACAATACCCCTTGCGAGTGTCCATGCGCTGTATCGACGATAAGAACATCAACACCCGCATCCACCAACGCCCCCACACGGTCATCCGTGCCTTCGCCCACACCTACCGCTGCACCCACGCGCAATTGTTCGGAACTGTCTTTGCAGGCATAAGGGTTGTCTTTTGCTTTTTGAATGTCTTTCACCGTGATCAAACCACGCAAATAAAACGCGTCGTTGACCACTAATAATTTTTCAATGCGATGTTTATGCAGAAGGCTACGAATTTCTTCACGACCCGCACCTTCTTTCACTGTAACTAACCGGTCTTTAGGGGTCATCACAGCCGACACAGGTAGCGATAGATTGGTTTCAAACCGGATATCACGACTCGTGACAATACCAATTAATCGCTCCCCGTCAACGACAGGCACACCTGAAAAATTATACTTCTTCATGATAGCAAGCAACTCACTCACAGTGAGTAAAGGTGAAACAGAAATGGGGTCTTTGACCATGCCGCTCTCAAACTTTTTGACCCGCCTCACTTCCTCTGACTGTGCAAGAATGCTCATGTTTTTATGAATAATGCCAATGCCCCCATCCTGCGCCATGGCAATGGCTAAACGCGCTTCAGTGACCGTATCCATTGCCGCGGAAATCAATGGCATATTCAATTCAATTTCACGGGTCAGACGCGCCTTTAGTAACACATCTTTAGGCAAAACCATTGAATGCGCAGGAACCAATAAGACGTCGTCAAAGGTGAATGCCTGTTCTGCAATAGAAATGGTCATTTTCAACTCCAGTTATTTCATTGTGTCTTATTGTAGCTGATTTTGTTTGATAAATGATTAAAATCATTGTGTTTTTTATTAGGGTCTAATGAAACCAGTTGAATTGATGGAGCAATAGCGTGTACACTTCAGCATATGTATTCCATCTAATATGGTAGGGCTAACCTTGGCTAAAATACTCGTCATAACGTCAGGTAAAGGTGGCGTCGGAAAAACCACTTCTGCCGCAGCCTTCTCATCTGGGCTCGCTTTACGCGGTTACAAAACGGTCGTTATCGATTTCGACATTGGTCTACGAAATTTAGACATCATCATGGGCTGCGAACGCCGTGTAGTGTATGATTTTATCAATGTTATTAACGGGGAGGCGAGCTTAAATCAGGCATTGGTGAAAGATAAACGAATCCCAGGTCTGTCTATTCTTCCTGCATCACAAACCCGCGACAAAGATGCACTGTCTATCGAGGGTGTCGAGAAAATTTTTAATGAGTTATCCAACGAATTTGAATACATCGTCTGTGATTCCCCTGCGGGCATTGAAGCTGGCGCATTAATGGCGATGTATTTCGCTGATCATGCCATTGTCGTCACCAATCCTGAAGTGTCATCCGTTCGTGACTCAGACCGCATTCTTGGAATATTGGCCAGTAAAACCAAGCGAGCCATTGAGGGCCGAGCTCCTATCCAAGAGCATCTATTGTTAACCCGTTATGATCCTGAGCGTGTAGAAAAAGGCGAGATGCTATCGGTTCAAGATGTCAACGACATTCTGGCTATTCCACTAATTGGCATTATCCCTGAGTCAAAATCCGTATTGAAAGCCTCCAACACGGGAACGCCTGTTATTCTTGACGAACAGAGTGACGCGGGTTCGGCATACCTTGATGCTGTGGCGCGATTTCTTGGTGAAGAGAAACCCATGCGATTTGTTCATTCGGAGCGAAAAGGAATTTTGCGACGCTTATTCGGTAAAAACAAGGAG
>DNVL01000109.1 GCA_003507515.1 Legionella sp. | reverse complement strand
ACTTACACCAAAGCACTTCGATTTTTAGAAGGATTAGACAAAAAAGGCAAGCAAAAATTTTCTATCAAAGGGTGGATTAAAGAGGCAACGCAATCTTCCATCGCTAAAAATGGCTGGCTTTTTATTACGTCTCGCTCCAAATATCACAAGGAAATCAAGCCGCTTATCTCGTTGTGGCTAGGGCTTGCCATGCAAGGTATTCAGTCTTTAAAGCCTAATTCAACCAAGCGCATATGGCTCGTGATGGATGAGCTTGCAAGTCTTCATCGATTGGAAATGTTGTCGGACACGCTCGCTGATATTCGAAAATTCGGCGGTTGTGTTGCAATTGGAATTCAGTCGATTGCTCAACTTGAATTTCTGTACGGTAATCATGAAGCACATGCTATCACTGATTTATTAAACACCAGCATTTATTTTAGAAGTCCTAAAAACCGTGTGGCCAAATGGGTGTCAGAAGACTTAGGCGAGCAAGTGATTGAGGAGGTGCGTGAAAGTCAATCCTATGGACCGAACTCTATTCGCGACGGGAATACGATAGCGACTCAACGGGTGGTACGTAAAACTGTGGATGCGGGTACGATCATGACTATGGAGGATTTGGAGTGTTTTGTACGCTTGATTGGGGATCACCCTATTGCTCGAATGAAAACAGATTATATCGATCGAGAAACACAAGTTGAGCCATTGATTGAGCGTGTTATTGATTTTGATGCTTTGGAGAAAATTAATCAAGCTGTACTACAAGCTGAAAATGATCCACTGGTCAGTGAGGATGTGAAAAAGATACGAGTATTTGAAAGCCAGGCACAAGAGATGAGTGAAAGTGAGCATGCCATGGATAAAAGATCAGTTATCGACATGGCAGGGCTTGTTGAAGAGCAGGAGTCTTCCCTGATCTACCATGAAACACGTATTTAATTACATTTTGCAATGATGTTGCTGCCAACTAAAGAGGATCGCTATGCTCTCTATCAAACCCGTTAAAAGTGCTGCTGGCGCCAGTCATTACTATAGTGCCCAGGATAATTATTATTTATCAGATCAAGGTGAACTGGAGCATGCAACGGCTTGGTATGGAAAAGGGGCCGCAACTCTTGGCTTATCAGGGCAGGTGAATCCTTTGCTCTTTTTACAGCTATTAGAAGGGCGACTGCCCTCTGGTGAGCAGTTGGGGATGCGGGGTCAAAATGGTGATATCCATCATCGGCCAGGAACAGATATTACTGCATCAGCGCCCAAATCAGTTTCGGTGCTTGCTTTGGTTGGCGGGGATAAACGGCTTTTGGATGTGCACAATAGCGCTGTGCGAGAGACGTTTGATGCTATTGAAAAAATGGCCGCAGAGGCGCGTGTAACATTTAATGGCGTCACCAGTTTTGAAAAGACTAATAATCTCACGATTGCCTTATTTCAGCATACCACTTCACGTGAATTAGACGCGAATCTGCATGACCATGGTGTGATTATGAATATGACAAAACGAAATGATGGTCTTTGGCGCGCGCTTTCTTCACGCTCAAAACAGGATAAAGCTCATCTTGACAATGGATTTAGAGAGATTTTATATCAAAACCAGCATTATTTCGGTTTGATTTACAATTCAGTACTTGCGAAAGGAACTTGCGATCTTGGATACGACATTTCGGTTGTTGATCAGTATGGCAATTTTGAAATTATAGGTGTGCCTGAGTCATATCTTGAACACACGTCTAAACGACGAAACCAAATCGTTAACAGCATGAATGCAAAAGGGCTGACAAGTGCGAAGGCAGCAGAAAAAGCGAATCTTGATACGAGAAAATCAAAAGATGTGGTCGATATAGAAACACTGGAGCGCTACTGGAAAGAGGATGCTGAGAAACAAGGTGTGGATTTTGAGTCCCTAATTGAGACATCTAAACAGCGGGGGAAAGGTAGCATTACAACGCTTGAGCCTATTCAAGTTAGTGAAACTGCTCGTGAGGCGGTTAATGATGCGCTTGAACAGCTTTCACCCTTTAGAACACAGATCAAACATGGCGACTTGGTGCGTATGGCGTTTATGTTTGCACGAGGGACTATTCATCATGATGAATTGGAGCAGGACATTAGTGAGCGCTTCAATGACAAACGATTGGAAGGGGTGGCATCGAGTTATTACACGACTAGTGCTTTAGTATCACAAGAAAAATCGTTTATTCAGCAGATTAAAGCCTCAAAAGGCGCAGGTATTTCCACAGATTATCATGGAACAGGGGTAGCTAGCGATATATTGCGATCAAACGATCGCGTGCAACTAATCGATGTGAAGGGTTTAAGCCACGAAAAAGAACTGATTGAATCGCTAGTTCATTCAAGTGAAGCTTCGGGACTTGGTGCTTATGTTCTTCATGTGGGGCGTATGCAAGCAAATTATTTAAGTGATGTTGTTTCGCGTGATACCTCCAGTGTTTGGAAGTGGATCAAAAATGTATTCAAGGGTGATTTGGTGCAAACTGTTGCAGGTTTTCAAGCACGGTATGAAGGATCCTTTCATCATCCTTCAAAAAAACAGGATGTTGTGATTGTTCATGATGCCCAAAAACTTTCTTATCAAGATTTGATGTCATTGGATACAATGCTTGAGAAGAGCCAAAGCAAATTGATCCTTCTGAATAATATTCGCTCAACAGAAGGGTTTCATGCAGGGAGTCCTATTAAGGCATTAAAAGATGCAGGTTTTATTGCAGTATCTTCAACCACTACCGAAAAACGCGCTACATTTGAAGTAGTTCAAACTAAAAAAGCCCATCAAGATTTAGCCATTTATTTTGCGAAATTATCAAATGAAGAGCGGCAAACCACGAAAGTTGTGGCCTTAACGAATAAAGACGCGGACAACTTAACTGATCTTATCCGCGCCCAATTAAAATCAGCGGGCATTATTTCGTTACAGAGCAAAGATGCTCCTGTGCTTTCGACTCAAATATTAAGCGATGTTCAAAAACGTAATCCAAAATTTTATGAAAAAGGCGATCAAGTAACCTTTAATGCTTATACCCGTGAGCAGTCTCATTATCGCGTGGTCGGTAAAACAAATGAGGCAATTGAACTACAAGATAAAGAGGGTAATCGTCAAATACTAAAATGTGACGAATCCACGGCATTTACAGTGACCAAAACAAAATCGCTTGCTTTCTCCATAGGTGATGCAATCGTTGCTGAAAAAAATATTTATTTAGGGCGTGCGGGCCTGCTTGAACGTGGTTCTACTTTTTCAGTTGAGGCAATCAGTAAGGCAGGTGTGACGCTTACACGCAATCAATCACGATTTTATTTTCCCAATGATGAATTACAAGATTTATCGCTTGCGCACCATTACGTTAGAAAACCAAATCAGTTGATTGAAAAGACTGCGACACTTGCGGTAGTGGCAGAAGGCTATCAGGTCAATAAGAATATTTTGGGTGAATTGAGTGAATTTGCTGCACATATTCGGTTATTCACGCCGGATAAGGAACGTGCAATTCTGCAACTCGATAAAGAAAAGTTAAGTTTTACGATAGATGATGTGGCGCACGCTAAACCGTCATTGGTTTACCGTGACTGTGCGTTTGCGAGTCCCGTCATTCGCAAAGATTTGGAAAGCTTAATTGCGGCGTTGTCTAAAGGGGAGAAAGAGACTGATCCAAACACGATTGCAGCAGTTGCTGTGTCATATGCCACAGCCAAGCTTGCTGAACGTGAGGCGGCATTCGAGCATAAAGCGCTTTTGCGTGAAGCCATGGTGTATGCCATGGGTAAAGTGAAGCTCTCTGATGTTGAGCAAGCGATTGAGACTAAAGCATCCCGTGGTGATTTAATTCATGCGGAAACTTTCTGGATTTCAAAAGAGTCACTGGCTCTCGAGAACCGCATTCTTCTGAATAATAAGGCTGGACAGAATACCTGTGATGCGATTTCTTCTAATCAGCGTTTATTAACGCTACCTGATACGCTGACCCAGGGCCAAAAGGACGCGGTAACGCTTGCCGCAACGACTTGTGACCGATTTACCTCGGTGCAAGGTTTAGCCGGTGTTGGTAAAACAACCATGATGCGTGAATTGCAATCCATTGTAAATGAAGCGGGATATAGCGTTCTGGGATTGGCACCTATGCATACTTCAAAAGATGAATTGAGCGCTAATGGTATTGAGTCAATGACCATCGCTCATTTTTTAACCCATGATAAACCTTATCCTGAAAAAACGCTTTTTATCGTCGATGAATCATCGATGATTGGTAATCAAGATTACCTGGCACTGCAAAATAAAATAACAGCGCTCAACGCGCGCGCTTTGTTTGCAGGCGATATCACACAGTTGCAATCGCCATCCAGCGGTATACCCCATGAATTAACTGTTAAAACGGAAACCCAAAAGATTGCCACAATGCATGAAATCATGAGGCAAAATCCCAATCCCGTCTTAAAAAAAGCGGTGCTTCATGCCTCTAACCGTGAAATGGAAGCCTCCATAGCAACACTATCCACCATTAATCCTGAGCAGTATGTGGTGCGACTTGAAGGNNGCAGTATGTGGTGCGACTTGAGGGTAAGTCATTCCCAACAGAATCGGTTATCACGGTCAATTGCCGTGATCCAAAAACAAAAAAAATGGATTACAGCCCCATTTATAAAGCCATAGCGAACGATTATTTAAGCCGAATCCCAGAGCACCAAAAAAAGACATTGGTTATCGCTCATGCTCACGAAGATAGGCGTGAAATCAATGCACTGATTCGGGAAGGTTTGCAGTCACAAGGAAAAATTGAAAAGGACGAAGTAATGACTACGAGGCTCGCAAGTCGACAACTAAGTCAAGCGGAGCTGCTTTCCATTCTAAGCTATCAGGCCGGAGACATTTGACGTTTTGACGCCAATTATTCTGTTGCTGAGAAAGGTGACTATTTTACTGTGACCACGGTGGATCGGGAACAAAAAAGACTCCATTGTCTCTCTTCAAACGGTCTTAAGTTTTCAATCAATCCGGCGACGATTGCCTTGAAATCAAGAATGTCAGTCTACCGGGCAGAAGAAGTTGCTTTGGCAAAAGGGGATACTATTCGACTGCGATTAACAGATCAACGTCGTGGGCATGTGGCTAATAAAGAGTATACGGTGGAAGGCGTCACAAATAATACGGCTTTACTCCATAACGAAGAAGGAAGTCTTGAGTTAAAACTTCAACAAAAACAAGATGCTCACTGGGATTATGCTTATACAACAACCGCTTTTGGTGCCCAAGGACAAACAACGACTTTTGTGCTGGCTTTGGAGCTGGCCAAAAGGGGAAAAGCGACGACACATCGCAGTCATGAGATTGATATTACTCGACCAAAATATCAGGCAACAATTTATACGGAAGATAAAAATGCATTAGTGAAGCGCTTTGCAAAGCTAGAGGGCGATAAAACCTCAGCGTATCAAATCCACGAGACAGTACGTACTAAACAAGAGGCTTCTAAAACCAATAAATCATCAAATCTGCCATTCACAAATCCAACAAACTTTAGTGCAGCAGATCAGAAAATCAATTCAGTTTCGGCACAAGAGTTGAACCTTGAGTTAACCCACCAAATGGAAGCACTCGCACACCGATTGCTGGGAAAACCAAATCATGGATTTCCAGCGGGTAGTAATTTGCGGTATGGGAATAAAGGCAGCCTCAGTATTAATCTAAAAAATGGCCTTTGGTATAATTTTGAAACGGGTGAAAAGGGTAATGCCATACAATTAATCAGTGCACAAATGGGTTTCAACGATTTTAAAGACTCGCTTGCTTATGCTAAGGATTTTTTAAACTATCGTGATGATTGGGTGATGCCTGTCAAAGTCGCGTCAAAAGAAAATTTAAACTCCAAGGAAAAAGGCAGTCCCAACAAAGCTGCTTATGCCAAAAAACTTTATGAGAAGAGCGTGTCTATTACAGGCACATTGGCTGAACGGTATTTAAAAGAATATCGAGGCTTGCGGCACTATAAAGAGGCTGATTTACGGTTTATCCCAAGTATTTCAACATGGCATGACAACAAAAAAGTCCAGGTGCCTGCGCTATTAAGCATCGCGCGTGATGATCAAGGAAACATTAATCATCTTCAGGCTATTCGTCTCGATCCTCGAACGGGGGATAAAGACAGGCAATCTAAAATTATCAAACAAACTTATGGTGCCATGCGGGGCTGCGTTGTCGAGTTAAATAAAAAATCGACCAGTGACACAACCTACCTGGCAGAGGGTGTTGAAACGGGCCTCAGTATTCTTGAAAGCCATAAAGAGGCCCGTGTTATAGCAGTATTAAGCAAGAGTAATTTTTTAAACGTTGCTCTTAATCAACTGACCGAGAAAGTGGTTTTGTGCTTGGATAATGATGACCAAAAGACCTTTAGTGAT
>DNVL01000252.1 GCA_003507515.1 Legionella sp. | reverse complement strand
AAGTAGGCGCGGTATTTCATTCCGTTGCAAAAAACTACGATTTAATGAACGATCTCATGTCTTGCGGCATTCATCGCCTATGGAAACAATTCACCATTCAATTGAGCCAGGTTCGCCCAGGATACTCGGTGCTCGATCTAGCCGGTGGCAGTGGTGATTTAACGCGTCTGTTATCGGCCCAAGTGGGCAAGACTGGGCAGGTTGTTTTAGCGGATATCAATGCAGCCATGTTATCCGTGGGTCGAGACCGTTTGTTAGATGAAGGATTGCAAGCCAATATTAACTATGCACAAGCCAATGCCGAACACCTGCCGTTTGCTAATCATGCGTTTCATTGCATCACCATGGCGTTTGGCTTACGCAATGTAACAGATAAACAAGCCGCCCTGTGCTCAATGTTTCGCGTGTGCAAACCCGGCGGGAAAGTCATGATTCTTGAGTTTTCAACCCCCACACTTCCCGGTTTAAAACCCATTTACGATTGGTATTCATTCAATGTATTGCCCAAATTCGGTCAACTGTTTGCACAAGATGCGGCCAGCTACCAATACCTAGCCGAATCGATTCGCATGCATCCTTCCCAAGACGATTTAAAAGCCATGATAGAACAGGCGGGGTTTGAAGATTGCCATTACCATAATTTAAGCGGGGGCATTGTTGCATTGCACATTGCCTACAAATACTGAGAGCGATATGATTAAAAAATACTCGTTGGTCGCACTGCAAAAAGCGATAAACCAAGCCTTGTCTCTGGATGACGCAAGTACCGCAAAAATACAAGCCCTCCATGGCAAGGTCTTGGAGATCATCATTAGCCCGCTGAGCGTGCATTTTTTTATCCGTTTTATGCACCATGAATTGCAATTACTAGCAAGCCATAATGAACCGCCCAATACCATCATCCACAGCAGCCCGCTCGGCTTGATTCGCCTGAGCGTATTGCCCGTCTCTAAAGTGCGATCGTTATTTAACGACTCGATTAAAATGTCCGGTGATGTGGCGCTCGGGCAGGATGTGAAACGATTATTTGATGAATTAAACATTGATTGGGAAGGCCATTTAGCACACTTCACAGGTGATGTGGTGGCACACCAAATCGGTTCTTTTATGCGCAAAGGCCTGGCGTTCAAACAGCAGATCAGCAGAAGCATGCGCCAAAACATCACCGCCTACGTACAAGACGAACAGCGTTTATTTCCCCCACGTGAAGAAATCAATGATTTTTTTAAAGACGTAGATGAGCTATCTTTGCGCGTTGAGCGCCTTGCCGCCCATATTAACCAACTGTTGGCGCCTCATGAAAGCCATTAAACAATTATTACGACTCTTGTACATCAACCATGTGTTGGCCAAAAATGGCCTGGATGAAGTGATCGTATCACTGCACCTGTTTGCACCCCTGCGATTTGTGGCCTATGTAAACCCATGGAATCGATTTCGTCGAAAACCGCTAACACGCGGGGAGGCGGTACGAAAAACGCTGGAGGAACTAGGGCCTATTTTTATCAAACTAGGACAAGCCCTATCAACACGCCCCGATATTTTACCGGCGGATATTGCTCTAGAGTTACGCAAACTACAAGACAACGTCCCTCCGTTTGCTAGCGAAATAGCTTTAAATATTGTCAATGACGCATTCAAACGCCCAGCATGCGACGTATTTGCATATTTCGACCCCCTGCCACTGGCCTCTGCATCCATGGCACAAGTTCACGCGGCCACACTAAAAAGCGGTGAAGACGTTGTGGTTAAAATTCTTCGCCCGAACATGCACACCATCATTGACCAAGATCTAAGCCTGATGCACACGATGGCTAACTGGGCGGATCGCTATTGGCCTGACAGCAAGCGGTTTAAACCGAAAGAAGTCGTACAAGAATTCGAACGCACCTTGTTAGACGAGCTCGACCTGGAACGAGAAGCGGCCAATGGCGCACAGTTGCGACGCAATTTCAACGACTCCCCCTTGCTGTATATTCCAGAAGTCCACTGGGATTATGTGCGAAAAAACGTGATGGTCATAGAGCGTATTTATGGTATCCCCGTTGCCGATGTACCACAAATCAATGCCTGCGGAATAGACCTCAAAAAATTGGCCGTGCGCGGGATCGAAATTTTTTTCACACAAGTGTTTCGTGACTGTTTTTTCCATGCGGACATGCACCCCGGCAATATCTTTGTATCGCGCGAGAATCCTGATAATCCCCAATACATTTGCATCGACTTTGGCATTATTGGCACACTCAACGCACATGACCAACGTTACCTTGCAGAAAATTTAGTGGCGTTTTTTAATCGTGACTACAAGCGCGTTGCACTCCTGCATGTGGAGTCGGGTTGGGTCGCCCGCAACACTCGGGTTGAGGCATTTGAAAGCGCGATTCGAACCGTGTGTGAGCCTATTTTTGAAAAACCCCTCAAAGACATTTCTTTTGCACTCGTTGTTTTAAGGCTATTTCAAGTGGCCCGTCGATTCCAAATGGAAGTCCAGCCGCAGTTGGTCTTGCTACAAAAAACATTGTTTGCCGTAGAAGGCTTGGGCCGACAGCTTTATCCTGACCTGGATCTGTGGGCGAGTGCCAAACCCTTTCTCGAAAAATGGATGAAGGAACAAATGGGGCCACGCATGCTGATGAAACGCCTGCGTGAGAACGTGCCTTTCTTTATGGAGGAACTTCCGCATATGCCCCGCCTCATCAATGACCTCCTGCGTTTAAGCAAAGAAGAGAAAATGTTGACTTTAGACGCAAAAAAAACGCAAAATACGCACGATGCATCACACCGGGCTGGATATAAAGGATTTGGCTTGGGCGTGTTTGTTGCCCTGTTGGTTTTTAGTCAGGTGTGCTACTTTAATGGCATTTCGCACGAAAGACTGGCCATCGTTGCCTTCGGAACCGCCCTTTTGGGTGGGGTCGTCGCTATTATGAACAAGAGGAGTTAATATGGGACTCAGTGGAATCAGCCCGATGTCGTTGTTGCTTATTTTTCTGATTGTTGTCGCCTTATTCGGAACACAAAAAATGAAACACCTCGGTACCGATGTAGGAAATGCCATTAAAAATTTTCGTCGTGCGCTGAACGAAAATGATGACAAACCCTCATGAGTACCAGCGAATTACTCTTAACCGTGGTCGTCGCGCTTGTGGTTTTTGGCCCCAAAAAATTACCTATGCTCGCAAGGCATTTGGGTCAACTGATAGCAAAAGGCCATCATTACCAGCAACAAGCGCTCGCCATATGGCAATCGCACCTCAATAAACAACGGCTGCAAGAAAACAGGAACCGAGCACAAGAAGCCGATGCATCCTATCCACAGGGTAGCGGGGCCGATGATTCATCAGAACGTAAATAACCCCTTTTACATTGACTTTATCGTTCTCATCATAACAACCACACAATGAGCCCAAAACAGGGCACGATTTGTTAGGAGTATTAAAAAGACCATGACCCATTCAAATAAGTTCATTGAATTAACCACAACACAACGGCTCCGATCAATCGTGAGAGGCTCTATCGGCAACATGATAGAATGGTATGATTGGTATGTATATGCCGCTTTTTCAATCTATTTCGCCAATGCTTTTTTCCCAAAAGGCGATTTAACCGCGCAATTATTAAATACGTCGGCCATTTTCGCCGTTGGATTTTTCATGCGGCCCATTGGTGGCTGGTTAATGGGTAGTTATGCCGACCGTCATGGTCGAAAAAAAGCATTGATAACGTCCGTTTTATTGATGTGTTTTGGCTCATTGATTATCGCATGTACACCACGCTACGAAACCATTGGGATAGCGGCCCCCATCTTGCTCATTTTGGCACGCTTGTTGCAAGGCCTATCGGTCGGTGGAGAATACGCCTCATCAGCCACCTATCTAACCGAGATGGCCTCCAAGAATAACCGTGGATTTTTTTCAAGCTTCCAATACGTGACCTTGATTGCAGGCCAATTGATGGCGCTTCTCGTATTGATTTTACTGCAACACGTTTTTCTCACCACCGCGCAATTGGAAAGTTGGGGATGGCGGATCCCCTTCTTTGTGGGTGCATTGCTCGCACTGGTCGCCCTGTATTTGCGCTTGGGCATGCAAGAAACCGCATCGTTTCTTGCTGAGAAAAAAAAGAAACACACGGAATCAGTGTTTCGCACGTTTTTACGTTACCCCAAAGAAATCATGGTCGTTGTCGGTCTCACCATGGGGGGTACGCTGGCTTTTTATACCTACAGCACCTACATGCTAAAATACCTCATCAATACGGTCGGCATGACGAAAGATACAGCGACCATGATTTCTGCGGCCACTTTATTTGTATTTATGCTCATTCAACCTCTCATGGGCGCATTGTCTGATAAAATCGGCCGTCGACCGATCTTAATTGCCTTTGGGGTACTCGGCACGGTTCTAACAGTACCCATTCTGACCTTACTAAACCACGTTGCAACGGCATGGGGCGCCTTTGGACTCATCATGCTAGCACTCATGATTGTCAGTGGCTACACCTCCATCAATGCAGTCGTTAAAGCCGAGTTATTCCCTGTTGAAATTCGAGCGCTTGGTGTGGGCCTTCCTTATGCCATCACGGTGTCCGTTTTTGGCGGAACAGCCGAATATGTAGCATTGTGGTTCAAAAATAACGGCATTGAAAGTGGGTTTTATTGGTATGTAACCGCCTGCATTGGATGCTCATTATTGGTGTATTTATTGATGAAAGACACACAAAAACACTCTCAAATGAACCAGGATCTGGATATTACATGAACCATACGGCGCTCATTTTTATTGGCTCAGGCGTCGGAGGGGTCAGCCGTTACTGGCTTTCCAATGGCGTCTATTCTTTATTTGGGCGACAATTTCCCTACGGAACGCTCGCCGTAAATGCAACAGGCTCTTTTTTGGTCGGATTTCTGTTTGTCGTCCTGCTTGATCGATTTGACGGCATGGACAACCCGCTGCGCGCGTTACTCACTGTCGGTTTTTTAGGGGGATACACTACTTTTTCTGCTTTTTCGATAGAAACCATTCAATTGATTGCGCGCGGGACATGGTCGTCTGCTGTATTGAATGTGTGCCTCAATGTGATGTTATCTATTTCACTGGCCTGGCTAGGCGTGCTAGGAGCAAGACAATGTTAAAAAACACGACATTCATCCTGAGAAATCCATGACCATTGCTGTGGTATGGTTCCGACAAGATTTAAGATTAACCGATAATCCTGCATTCATTGAGGCCTGTTCTCAACACCCGTTTGTGATTCCACTGTATATCTTTGATGAGACAAGCAGCGTTTTAGGGGGCGCACAAGCGTGGTGGCTTCACCATAGTCTGACGGCTTTAAGTCAGGCCTTAAATGGCGCTGGATTAAATCTCGTGCTTTACAAAGGCAATCCATTGGAGATTATTTTAGATTTAATCCAAACAGCATCTGTGGATGCCGTGTATTGGAATCGCTGTTATGAGCCGGCCGCTATTTCACGCGATAAAAAGATTAAATCCGCTTTATTAGAACGAGGGATTCAAACCCAAAGCTCAAATGGGAGCTTGCTTCATGAGCCTTGGACCATTAAAAATAAAAGTGGCACTTTTTTTAAAGTGTTTACTCCTTATTGGAAACACTGCAGGCAGTCGCTTCATCTTCAACCCGCGCAGCCTTTAACGCAGCGTCCAAAGGGCGTTGCCATGCATAGTGAAGCACTGGATGAGTGGGGGTTATTACCAACGCTTGATTGGGCTGCACGATTTTCAGAGCATTGGACCCCAGGTGAGAACGGTGCGCAAAACAAACTGAATACGTTTATTCATTGCCATTTGAAGGGCTATAAAAAAAACCGAGACTTTCCCGCGAAAAATGCCACATCGCGCTTATCACCTCACCTGCATTTTGGCGAAATCAGTCCGAGGACCATTGTGAGAGCGATTGAGTTAGCCAAACTAGACCCTGATTGTGACTTAGCCTCAGCAGAACATTTTTTATCAGAACTAGGATGGAGGGAGTTTTCAACTTACCTACTCTATCATTTCCCGGGGCTCCCGCAGGACAACTTCAAAAATGAATTTGATGCCTTTCCTTGGCAAAATGAACAACCATTATTGATTCGCTGGCAAAAAGGCATGACGGGATATCCACTCATTGATGCGGGAATGAGAGAGTTATGGGCAACGGGTTATATGCACAACCGTGTACGCATGATTGTTGCATCCTTTCTTACCAAGGGATTGTTCATTGATTGGCGTTTAGGAGCAGATTGGTTTTTAGATACCTTGGTCGATGCAGATTTAGCAAATAACAGTGCCAGTTGGCAATGGGTAGCAGGATGTGGGGCGGACGCTGCTCCTTATTTTCGTATTTTCAACCCGGTATTGCAAAGTCAAACCTTTGATGCGGAAGGCGAGTATATCCGCCAGTGGGTTCCTGAGCTGTCTAAAATCAAAGATACATCCATACATGCTCCTTGGGAAGGGGCCGACTCTAATGGCTTTTATTTAAGCACAAACTATCCGAAGCCCATCATAAATCATAGCGAAGCAAGAGCAAAGGCATTGAATGATTACAAACAATTAAAAAAGAACGGCAATACTCCAGGTACGTCATCCTGAAGGCAAGTTCCGTTTGGTTTACTCAGAAGAAAATTTATCCACAATGTAGGCAGTGACTTTTTTCCTTAATGGCTGTCTTGATCTCGTTTAGAATGTCGGTGTAATTTTGGTCTGAGGCATGATTGTTGTGTATGTGTAAATCAGAATGTGCAGCGTGCAGTGCTGTGAATTTGAAAAAACATGGACCTCCATCGCGTCGCTCTTGTCGAATGACGATTTCAGGTGAACGATCTCTTTCTCTAATATCACGCGCTTTTCGGCGCTCTAATAATCCCAAATAACTGTCTACAGAGACAAAAATGGACAACGAAGATTGATGGTGATTAAAACAACTATTGAAAAAATATTGTGCAAACATGCCTTCAACAATGATAAATTCTGACGGGACAATCGTTTGTTCGCCGATTCGACGATTGGATTCAAATTGAAAAATGGGTTGTGCAATAGGGTTTCCTTGAGACAGCGCTTGTAAATGACCCTTTAATAAATTGAAATCGAGCATTTCTGGATCATCAAAATTAGTATTTAAACGATACGCTTTTGGATCCGTATCACCTGCAGGTCGTTCGTGAAAATAGTTGTCCAGGCTTAATATTTGAGCGGTTCGACCTTCTTGGAGAAGGTCTTGTAACAAAGCCCTAGCAATGCTTGATTTTCCTGATGCGGATGCACCCGCAATAAATATTAAAAACATGTCCCTACCTATTTAAAATAAAACAATGTGTCATTATAATGAAAACCTCACACGAACACCATCCCGTCATTTTAAATTTGAACGAGCAATTATAACCAATGGAAAAAAACATGAACCTCATTTTAAATAGATCAATATACAATTCTCTGTCTGAAAACATTATGAAACAAAGAGGGATCTTAAGGGAAAACGAAACCATTGATGATGCCTTAACTCGCGTGTTATCGGCATTGATTGAGATCGATCGGGAATTAAATGAACATCAAATAGATGAAGCATTCGAAGAGAAATTAATCGAATTAGTGGGCGAGGGAAGCCTCATTTTAGGAACGCCTATACTGACAAATGCTGGCAGATCATCCCAAGTCACTGCTGCATGCACTGTTTTGCCTATTAAACTGAATAATGGGCAAGTTGACTATGATTTTTTTGGTTTAAACTCCTACAATATGTTGGGGAGCGCACTGGGAACAGGTTACGATTTATCAACCATTGATGATCCTATAGAGGCTCTATATCAGTTTAATGACATTTTAAATACTATTAATACACAACTTATGCAGAATAACAAAAGACCTGTGGCTAGTATGGCCACGCTTCGAGCAGATCATCCAAGAATACTAGACTTTATTCAAGCTAAAAGGAACGTTAATTTTTTCGAATGGCGGTTTAATATTTCAATATTTTTAAGTGATGCCTTAATAACAGCAGCTAAATCTAGCCAAATGTGGCTGTTAAAAGATAACGAAGGGAGGAATGCTGGCGAAATAAATGCCGCTGACTTGATTCAAGAAATAGCTCAGTCCGCTCATTTTTGTGGAGAACCGGGTATTTTATTCAAAGATAGACTTGAGCGTGATAATCCAACGCCTCAATGGTCTTATCAAAGTACAGCGCCCTGTGCAGAAATAGCAATGGCTGCGGGTGATGCGTGTCAATTTAGTTACCTTAATCTCGCAAATTTTGTTTCAAACGCGTCTTTTGATACAGAAAAATTTGCGGAAGCCGTCCATATTTTAACTCGATTTTTAGATGGTTCAGTAGAATACACTTTAAAAAATCAAGCGCAAGCTGGATTAGATTTACCGTTAGTGTATCAAAAGCGTCGCATCGGTGTTGGGATTACGGGCTTTGCTGATTTATTGATAAAACTCAAAGTGCCTTATGATGATCCAGACACAGTCATTTTAGCACAAAATATTTCAGAGTTACTGGATTTTTATTCAAAAAAGTCATCCGTTGAATTGGCGAAAACACGAGGCGCATTTCCAAGCCATGCGAATAGCCGTTACATGGATCCTGAGTGGGTTCGACGAAAATCAAGCAAAATGACTGGTGCTGTTTCATCAGAAAGCTGGGATGCGCTATATGCTGAGATACTGCAATATGGCATTCGCCACGCAACAACAACAGCAATGCCGCCAACGGGCACAAGCAGTACCATCGCTAATATTTCTAAAAGTTTAGAGCCTCATTTTTCATTTAAAGACTACTCAGGTGAAATTATTTCTATCATAAAAGATGCTGTTGAGAATGATTTTTTACCCGAGCAACACACTANNGTTTTTTCTGAAGAGATTTGTTTACAAAAACCATTTCTTAAAACAGCTTGTCAAATAGCACCCAATGCCCATCTGGCAATTCAGGCTGGATTCCAATGTTTTTTAGATGATTCCATATCAAAAACAGTGAATTTAGATCAAAGCACCAAGGTCAAAGACATCTCAGATATTATCTACCTGTCGTATGAAATGGGTTTAAAAGGTTTGGCTGTTTTTAGAAACAATTGCTTACAAGAAAGAGATGTGCTGACTAAAAATAAACAAACATTCTTCTTTTCTCTCCCCAAAACAAAGAGTAACGATGACATCACCCCATCCGAACGGGATTCTTTGTCAAACAGATAAAGTGTTCATTAAAAAAAATCCCTATCAGTGCGAACTGATAGGGCTCATTTAGCGTAAACTGACGTCTGTTACTTAGCAGCAGCAGCTTTCTTTTCTCTCTCTTTGACAATCACCGCTTCAGCTACGTTGTTTGGACAAGGAGCGTAGTGGGAGAACTCCATTGAGAATTGACCGCGACCCGAGGTCA
>DNVL01000229.1 GCA_003507515.1 Legionella sp. | reverse complement strand
ATCGAAGACCGTCAGGTGATTAACAAGATTCTGGCGCACATCAATCGAAAAGAGGAACATTTGGTGTCCGTTATGGCAGGTACTGGCATTCGAGCACCACCAACTGACTACGTTCTGATGAATTAACACAAACGAGAAAAATGGCTAGCAATAACCGCGCGGCTTTTTGTCGTCTTGAGTTTATTAATGAGCGTAAATCGCACAGAAAATTCAGTCTTACCCGGTGGATCTGGTCGATTTTTCATGAGGTATGGGTTGGATGACGATAAAACGCAGGTAGGCGTGGTTGATTGAGACTTGGTTTTGGCTGTTTTTTGATCACGGTATTTTCGGAAATTAGGGAATAGGGGGGGTATAATTCCTATACCCAACCGGAGATCATGCAGCGAATTTGAACTGCTTCAGCACGTGTTTTGTAAAAAAGCAAACGCGCTTCCTTTCGACGTGTTCGACTTTGCATGGTCAAGCGAAATTGTTCAAGGTAACTCTTTTCGCTGAGAGCCGGAGGGCCAAGTTTATCTATCATAATGAGATGAGATACTTTTTCAGGGACGGCTGCGCTGAGTAATGTCCCAATGCCTGCGCCTATTGAGTGACCTAAAATGGAAAATTTTCCCCACCCTAATTGATCTAACGCACATAAGAGAATAAGTGCATGGGCTTCCAGTGTATAGGCAATATTAGGTGGTAAATGAGGCGAATATCCATGACCCGGTAAGTCTGGTGCTATCACATAATAGTCGGATAATAAGTCGCATAATGGCACAAAGCTTGCTGAATTTTCTAACCAACCATGTAAGGCAAGTATGGGGGGGGTTATTAGGGGATCCAAAGGCTTGGGCACGTAATGATATGCTTTCGGATTCTAGTTGAATCTCTTGTTTGATCATGATGAATACACCAGGTTTATTTGAATTTAAGTCTTAAAAAGTCAGCCGTCCTTTCATGTCATCAAATGGGATCATGACATGTTCTCGGTAGGCTTTACGTGTTTGTAATCGCTCATACCAAGCTTCCACGTTGTGTAAGGATGGCCGCTGAATATCAAGCTCAAAATAACGATAAAGCGTGGTTCCTATCGTAATATCCGCAAGGCTGATTGAGTCGCCTCCGATAAATTGTTTTTTTTCTAACAAGTGATTCAGTAAATGAAAATGGGCATTGCAGTGCATTAGACTTGTTTGAATGGCGGCTAAATTTCGTTCTGCTGGAGGTGTTCGATAGTACCCCCAAAAAATACCGGTTAAAAAATCGGGTTGTAAGGCAGTTTGAGACCAATCCATCCATTGATCATAGGTTGACCGAACCTGAATATTATCAGACCAAAAATTTCCTTGCCCAAACTTTGCGGCCAGATAACGCAAAATAGCATGTGATTCCCACACGACGTGCCCATTGTCGTTAATGACGGGCACTCGACCATGTGGATTCATCGCAAGAAACGTTGGGGAATCAAGTCCACCATAACTACCCCCGGTGGGAATAAATAGGTGAGGAAGATCGAGTTCAGCAATAAGCCACATGACTTTCTGTACATTGAATGAATTACGGCGTCCCCAAATGGTTAGGGTGTTATCTTGCATTGTATGATTCCTAGTAAGTAGTTATTGGGGTGACTTGAGAATTAGAGGCGTAAGTTTTGGCAAAACGCGCCCATAGTGCATCAGAGCATTGCTGTGCTTCTTCAATTAGATCATTCTCATTCACTGACAATACCTTACCGCCACTGACAAGAATTTTACCGTCAACGATGACCGTATCAACATCTTGTGCATGGGCATGGTAAATTAATGAACTGACAGGATCCGTGACTGGACAAATACCTAATTTTCGAATATTGATCAGTTGAATGTCTGCTTTTTTTCCAACTTCCAATGAGCCTGTTACTTGGTCTATCCCCATTGCTTTAGCTGCTTCAATGGTTGCAAAACGTAAAACATCTTTTGCCGATAGTAAATGCGCATCCTGTGCCTTAACGCGAGCAACAGCAATACAAGCACGCATGACATCATAGTAATCGGCAAAATAATTATCGAGTCCTAAAGCAATTGGAATACCCTTTTGCAACATCAGAGGAACGGGAGCAGAGGCACCGCGGAGCGAATTTAATACAGGGCAATGCGCAACATAGGCGCCTGAAGCGGCTAGTAGTGATATATCGGCATCATTCATATAGTGGCAGTGCGCAAGAATGGCGTCTTTTCCTAAAAATCCCATACGGTTTGCAAATTCGAATGGACTGCAACCATGTAATTTTTGTATGAGATCAACCTCATAAGCACCTAGACCCACATGGTAGGTGACGCCAATTGAATATCGATCGGCTACTTCGCGTAACGCTTGTAAAAGTGGAGCTGAGCAGCTGAGCGCCATGTTCGCGGCTACAAATGCCTTGAATCGTTTGTTTGCTCGGTTATGCCATGTCTCAATAAGTTCTATTGATTGGTTAATTTGATGTTGACGTAGGCTTGCATCAAACGACGTTTCCCCATTGAGTAATTTGGGAATATCAACGTCATTTGTCATGATGGCAAGTCCGGCTCGTATACCCAGTTGTTCTAGAAATGGTGCGATAATGTTTGCATCTTCTTCCATTTCTAATACAGTCGTTACGCCACCGGCAAGCAGTTCCGTCGCGCCCAGTGCGGCAAACGTTTTGCGTTCTTGTTGCGTGATGATTTGTTTCATGGGTAAAAATAAACTAGGGGTTGGCTTCGCGCCGACGTCTTCAGCTCGCCCACGAAAGACAGTATAGCCAAGGTGATTGTGTACGCTGATTAATCCTGGCGCTATAATTTTTCCACGGGCATCTATTTCTGTAAATGGTCCGCTATGAGCGGCAATAACATCTTCTGTTGCTCCAAGAGCGACAATTTTATCGTCTTCTATCAGGATAGACCCTTTAGAAAAAACACGAAAGGCAGGATCTACAGTAATTAAAATACCGTCTTTAATGAGTAGTGCCATGTTTGTCTCCAATATTAAATTTCATAATCAAGAGCAGCCGTTAATAGACGACAGCTGCGATTCAGTGGTCTAGTTAATTTGACATTTTTCCATGCATTAGCAAGATTGGGGTCGATGCCATCATGGTCGAGAAAGTTAGGATCGCCCAGTCCATCGCGCATACGTCGTCCACTATAGGGCGTTAGGAGTGCTTCAGTAAATGGGATTTGAAGAAAATCACATATCTCACGTGCAACCCGGTCAGGCGAACTGACTAACGCTTCATATTTAACTTGTCGCCTGATTGATGAAAAATACGCCGGTGAATTATTTCAACTCTCTATTTGGACGGAGATGTACTATGAATTTTCTAGTGAACATTGGCAAGCTAAACAAAAAACCATTGGTGGTGGGCAACTCTTTAGTCATGGCTGCCATTATATTGATTTGCTGATGTGGATTTTGGGACACCCTATTGATGGCTTTTTTATGGGAACCAATAAAGCAACCCCTTGGATGGAAGGTGAAGGTACCAGCCATGTCTGTTTAAAATTTAAAAATGATGCCCTTGGCTATTACTTTGGAACATGGGGAGCCCGCGGAACACGTAATGACTATCTGATGCAAGCACACTGTTCGGAGGGTATGATTGAAGCTAATTTCACACAATCGACTTTGAAATTATATTCAAAAGGCAATGTGCACGATACAAAGCAATTTTATACCGGTTACACAAAAGAAACGGTCTTATTCAACGAGTCTATCGACATGCGGGAAATGTACCAAAATGAAATGTTGCATTTTTTAGATTGCATACAAAACAAATCATTGCCATTAACAAATGGAGAAACCTCTTTAGAAAGCCTGAAAATTATTTGGCAGTTATATCAACAAGGGAAGATCTCAACAACTTTAAAATAAGAGTAATTGATCCCTCCCCCACGTCATCCGAGCGCAACGAGAGATCTTCAAATGGCGGCTACAACCCCTAATATGGATAACAACCCCATGGTATGGATGATTATGGTGAATGGCTATATTATGGACGCCAGAAAGGCACCCTATGAAATACAAGAACAGGCATTTAATGCTGGCATTATTCCATATATCCCTGCAGATGATGTTATCATAATTTGATATATATCAAAAATAGACATATA
>DNVL01000050.1 GCA_003507515.1 Legionella sp. | reverse complement strand
GCTACGATAATTATGATGCATTCACTTATGGTTGGCTGGTTCAGTGCGTGACGTCATTACTTGAATGGATTGGGCTCTATAAGCCTGCGCCGAAAGTGGCTTATGAGAGGCTTCATGACGAGTTGGCATTCTTTCGCCCGGCGCCTGTCCAGGATCCGATCGATCATGTAGCTGACGAGGCGCAAGCGCTTGGTGTACGTTAAATCGTACGCTATAGCACCATGACGACTACGCAAGCACGTTCCAGTCTGTATCGTTTGGTTGATGAGGTTGCGCAATCGCATCAACCGATTCTTATTACCGGGAAGAACAACAATGCGGTTCTCGTTTCTGAGCGTGATTGGGAGTCTATTCAAGAAACACTGTATTTGATGTCCGTTCCTGGCATGGCACAATCGATTTAAGTGGGGGTGGTCTTAAATCTCAGGAGGAGCATCTTCTTCATTTAATAAAAGAAAATCCATATCAAGATCCCCCTCCCTATAAACATTTAGTGGGAGATCTCGCGGGTGCGATATCACGACGAATCAATATCCAACATCGCCTGGTCTATCAAGTATTAGAATGTAAAAAAAACATCAAAATCATACGCATGTGGTCAAATTACGACTGAGCAACAATCGCTGCAATGGCGTCAATCCATTGCTCGCTGTCATTCAAGCAGGGAATGAGTGTGAAGGTTTCGCCTCCTAGTGCAAGCCATTGCTCCTTTGCACGCATGCCGATTTCTTCCAGTGTTTCCAGGCAATCCGTGACAAATGATGGGCATACAACGGCCAGTCGTTTCATGCCACTGGCTGCAAGATCAATCAGGATGTGATCGGTGTAGGGTTTGATCCAGGGCGTTCTGCCCAGTCTTGATTGAAAGGATGAGCCGTATTTCGCCAATCCCAGGGTGTTGGCGAGCAATGCTGTTGTTTGCAGGCATTGTGCACGGTAACAACCCCGTGCGGCTCCTTCTGGTCGGCAGGCCGCCACACAAACAGGCTTGCAGCCTTCTTTCTGTAAGTGATTTTCCGGCAAGCCATGGTAGCTAAACAAGACATAATCGTGATCAAGAAGGTGAGGCGCTATTTGTGCGGCTTGCGCTTGGATAAAGGCTGGGTGCTGGTAGAAGTCACGAATCACCGTTATGGATGGGAAAATAGACCGGCTTTTGAGTATGCGGAGCACCTGCTCAATGGATGAGCCTGTTGCTGCTGATGAATATTGAGGGTAGAGCGGCAAAATGGTGATCTGATCACAGTCGCTTAATGCGTCCAAGGCGTTTTGTATACTGGGCTGTCCATAACGCATGCCGATGGCCACCTGATATTGGGGGCCCAGGCGAGCTTGCAATGCATCGCCTACGCGCATGCTGGTGCTGATGAGGGGAGAGCCTTCGGATGTCCATATTTCTGGATAAGCTTTTGCGGAGCGGCGTGGTCTAGTGGGCAGGATAAAACAATACAGTAATGGATACCGTAGCCAGGCGGGCAGATCAATGACCCGTTTATCCGACAGAAAAACACGCAAATAGCGTCGAACGTCCGTGATGGCTGGCGATTGGGGTGAACCAATGTTAATGAGCAATAGGCCGTGTTTCATCGTCAAGTTCCCGTAGTCGAAGGTCGATAGTAAAGTTGAGGTCGCTTTGTACCATGAGTTTTTTATTGACGTCTTTGATTAAACAGCATAATTGAAACGACAATGATTTTTCTTGAAAGGCTCGAAATAACACATAAGGTTTGTTGCGGCCGGTTTTGATGACCTCCTCATGTGTATTTGCGGCGTCCAATAATAGCTCACGCACGCGTTGGGTATTGCTGCCATGTGGGATATTAATGTCACAGTTGATCGAGCACTGCTTGTTACTGTAGACATAATTGGTGACACGTTTGGTGATTAAATCCGAGTTAGGCACGATAATGTCTTCATGGGCGGGTGTGATAATGTGCGTTGAGCGAACCGATATCTTTTTAACAAAGCCCTCAATGCCGTCAATATTGATCCGATCGCCGGGTTTGATGGGCTTTTCAATGAGTAAAATCAGGCCTGAAACAAAATTATTGACGATGCTTTGCAAGCCAAGCCCAATCCCCACAGACAATGCGCCCGCGATAATGGCAAGACCCGTAAAATTAAAGCCAGCGACGAGTAGCCCGCTGAGCAAGGCTAACGTAAATCCAAGGTAAGTCAGAATGGAGGCAATGGCTACCTGTGTTTCCTCTTCTTCTTCAAATTGTTGGTGCCGACTAATTGCGGTCGATATGCTCCTAAACACTAAAAACATCAGGCAATAGACCAATATGCCTAAGGCGATTCGTGTGGGATACAGGGTCGTGGATGCGATATGAATACCATATAGCAGTTGGGTATACACCTTTTCCAAATAATAGGTCGCAAATCCCCAGCTGCGTACGATAAAGTACAGGCTAAAGGCTATCACCACCAATTGCAGGATGATTTTGAAAATTAAAAATTCTGTGAAAACCTGATCGGGTTTATATCCAAAATATCGAATGAGTTTGGCTTTGGTCTGCTCATGGTGGTTTAAGATAAAATAACTTTTATTGACGCCTTGAATCATTAAAATGGTAATAAAAACAATCACTACCGTGATAAATCCGGAGGTTGTCAGACGAAGGGCCAATGCATGGTAGCCTAATACATCAAGGGCTGCACACCCCAAAAATAACAGCACACTACAATATTTTATAAAATAGCCATGGTGCTTAACAAAAGGCAATTTTTTGTGCGCATGAAAAAAATAGTAGGTAAAATAAATGCCGGATGCGAGCATCGCCAACAGAAAAAGCGACTGGCATACTGGACCGATAGACTGTTCAATATGCAACGCATGAATCAGTACGTATCCAACCGTGAATAGGGTGTAGAAACTGATGAACAGCAAGAGTGCACGCCTTATCACACGCATATCAAGAGAATACCATTGCAGAGCGGCTCGGATGCGTTTTATTTTGAACAGCATGATGATGAGAATCCATGCGGTAAAATAAAAGAAGAGCCGTGATGCGATTTCCTGGAATAGGTTCAGTGCGTCAATATCTTCAAAAAAAATCAATAAATACAGGGATAGCATGCCGGTGATGAGGCACGCGGACAATGCCAAAACATGGGTAATGTGTACCCGTTTGATATGAAAATAATGGCGGGAAAAATGGATTTTTCGTATTTGGGT
>DNVL01000042.1 GCA_003507515.1 Legionella sp. | reverse complement strand
GACAATGCGAACGAGCAGTTTTTTTTATTGCACGGAGATATTGGCTCAGGCAAATCGTTGTCGGTGTTGCGTTTGGCACAGGAGTTAGCACAACAGCATTGGAGCGCGGATGATTGGTTCCCTGTTTATATTAAGCTCAAGCATGTCAACGATCGATCGTCTGATAATTTTTTAGATGCCGCGTTGAGAACCCTCTTTAGCCTTGAGCAAATCCTTGTATTAAAACAGACTTGTCGCTGCGTCATTATATTGGATGGCCTGGATGAATGTGGCGTTGATTTTTCACAACGTGCTTTATTAGAGGAGTGTAGTGACACCGCGCCTCAGTGGGCCCATGGCATGCCAAAAATCATATTAACGGCTCAAACGCGTTGCATCATTGATAAAAATTATCACCGATTATTGCGTATTTCACCGGACATTTACTTTTCTCGCGAATCCGAGTATGCCATTCAACCGTTGAATGATGCACAGATCGAATCTTATTTGAAGTCATATGATCCCAGCGGGATAGATATTGCCGCATTGGGTACGTCGCTTGCGGGCATCAAAGGCATTGCGACCTCACCCCTCATTCTGCACATTATGTGCGTTGTTCTGCAGGAGACAGAGGAGCGCGCGATGCTTCCAAGGTCTCTTGAGGCGTTTTATGATGCGTTTATGCATCATTGGAGCAAACAAGTGATACCCAAAAGACCGATGGATCACTTCACCGAGGAGAGCATCAGAAAATATTGTCGACGCATTGCGTTTCAGATGTTTGTGGAACAAAAAAATTACATTGATAGGCCCTATGAAGAGGAAGCGAAAGAGCCGTTGCAATTAGATGAAGAGAGGCGAGCCGCGCACCTTCACCTTGATCCATTTACCTATTTGTTTGAGGATACGTTGTGGAAAAAAGCAGGATGGTTGGCGCCTATGTCAGCGAAACTTTTGGAGGACCGTTTGCCTCGGATGGTGCGTTATACCTTTCTTCATCAATCATTCCAATATAAATCCTTGGCGGATGAGTTAATCGATAAGCTGAGGGGGTCTGAGACAGAGCGCTTAATGAATTGGAATTGGTCTTATTTGACCGACTCGCTTGACGTCTTTGATTTCTTAACGAGGACCATCAATCCAAGCCTACAGAAAAAAGCCATGATAACGGCATTGAAGGAGATGGTGAGCGCGAGTGGTGCGCCGGGTGGCCATCAATGGAGTCCAGCAGCCTCCAATGCCATCACGTTACTGAATGCCTTGCAGGTTGATTTTAGTACACTATTGCGGCCCTTCGAATGGCGGGGCATTCACGTGCCACGTGCGTACTTAAAAGGGGCTTTGATGCCATCGGTCGATATGCCCGATAGTGATTTGTCCGACGTGATGTTTGGCAATGATGCGGTATTGGCGGCCTGTAATCTCAGGGGTTCAAATGTCGCGAGGGCGCGGTTTTCAGATACCCCGTTGTATGCGTTTACCGAGAAACCGCCTACGTTTTTCACGGTCATTGTCTTATCGGACACATGGGTTGTTACCTATGATGGGGGGAAGGATGCAGACTCGAAATTGCATAAAATTGTGAATAGGGGATTGGATGGAACCCGTTATCCAGACTTTAGTGGTCATATCGATGAAATTCGTGCTGGCGTTTGGGGTGTTTCCAATGGTGAACGGCGTTTTGCCTCGGGCGGGGATGGCGAGACGGTGCGTGTGCTGCGTGTATTGGAAAAAGGGGGGCGGGGAGAAGAGATCGCGAAGCTGAAAGATCATCTGAACGGTGCCATTTTGACGTTGAGCTGGTCAAAAGATGGCAATATATTGGCGGCTGGCGGCGCATATCCGTGTATTCGACTGTGGAATGTGGATCAAAAAAAATGCGACGTGGTACCGGCAGTGCATGGCGGCACGGTGCGCGCCGTTCTATTGGGTCAGATTCGAGATTTGATGCTGTCAGCAGGGGACGATGAGCGGGTTCGATTGTGGACACTCAGTATCCGGTCGCGAAATGTCGAATCCCTGTTGAATCGGCCTAAAGAAAAGCGCCTGCCATCCCCGATCAATACGCTGGCTTTGTCGGTGCATGAGGATGCCTTTGCGGCAGGGTGCTCTGACTCGAAGGTCTACCTGTACGCGACAGACCACGCATCGTTTGAACATGAGGCTGCACCCCAAGTACTTCAAGGGCACCATGACGCGGTCAGCGCCGTCATTTGGAATGCTTGGTGGTTAGTCTCTGCCAGCAATGATTCCACCGTACGCGTTTGGGACGTCAAAAACAGGACGTGTGTCTCGACGTTCCAAGGGGATGGGCGACCGGTTAAACAATTGGCATGGCTGCCCGGTGGACGACATGCCATTGCAGGTGGGGGTGAGAAAAGTCGCATGTTATTCATTGTGGATACCGATGTGCGATCCAGCGTATTGCCAGACATGGATGGATTGACGCATCGAGTCAGCTGCATTGCACCTTACGGAAAATATTTGGCAACCGGTAGCATTGATGGGACTGTGTGGTTATGGGACATCAAGCGGTTGCCTGTTCATACGGCACGAAAAGTGCTGGATCATGAGGGTGTGCCTGTGATTCAGATCGAGTGGTCTCAGGATGGCCAATACATTGCCTCGAGAAGCCATCGTGATGTTCGTATTCGTGAGCGCTCCTTTGCGACCGATACAGAAATCGATCGAAGTGATCGGTGGGGCGTTATCCCCTTTGACAACGGCATACATTTCCATCACATGACCTGGTTAAATGACTTAGACTCAAAGCAGTCTTGGCTGGCGCTCGCAGGCTCAGATGGACAAATTCATTTGTGGAAGCGGAAGATGACAGCCGATGTGGATGAATGGGCCCCTTTGCTGTTTATCCCTTGGGGAATAGAGCGAGCGACCTTGCCGATTCACTGCGTGGCAGCAGCACCGAGTCGCCGAAGTATTTTAGACGCAGAAATACCCAGCATGAGCACACTGAGTAGCACGCATGAACCGAGCGGAACGGCGTTGAGTTTGAATGATGTCAATGTATTCAGGTCCATGTCAGACAAGGCCTCTCCACCCGTTCGGCTTTCGGATGAGTGCATCGATTCAATCTCTCCTGCTCTACCGCTGTCGAGTGGCGATATTTCAACATCAGCGGGTTCAAACGCGGCGACAAATATGGTGGCCGCATCCGTTGGGCCTTTGATTCGAATTTGGGATTTACGCCAAGAAGCAGGAGCTGTTTGTGTGCAAGAATGCACAGGGCATACTCGAACCATTACGCAGCTCACGTGGTCTCCTGATGGTCGATTTTTAGCATCCATGGATGAGGGGGAAAGGGTTTGGGTCTGGGAGACATCCGACTGGACGTGTGTGTTCAAGGATGAGCAAGTCGTGGATGAAAAACACCTGTCTTGGGCGATGATTGGGGAGGATAAACAATGGCTTGTGTTAGGGACTTATGACGCCATCCGTATTTTTGATACGTCGTTGCAATTCGCAACGCGTGAACCGGTTAAACACTTGTCTTTTGGTGCGGATAAATTATGTTATCACGCCGGCCTCTTATTTTTGGTTCAAAATAGAAGCGTTGACATGATAAACTTCGTTGAATTGCTGTTGGGTGAACGGTCTTCGCAATCTTGGGTGGGCCGGATAGGTCATGGGCTTTGCATGCAGGGGTGTATTGCTACGGATGTTAAAAACATCTCACAGACGACAAAAGCATTTATTAGAAATTTAGGGGCGGTTGTATCGGAGGACGCCGTTGTGCCGTCTTGGCGTTTTTGGGAGCAACGCCCGGCCGAAACAGCCACGCCTTTTCCGGCTCTTTCGCCTGCGCGTGCGGAATTTAAACCGTCGACCGATCGCTCACCCTCTGTGCGTATGATGGGCATTTTTTCGGAGCCTCGCCCGCGGGCGGCTTCAGGAAGCGTTGATAAACAAACAGACTTGCATTGCCTGTAGCGCACGATATACTGACGATATACTGACGATATACTGAGTAAAGCATGGCGTGACTCACGCGATGTTTGGATCACATGATGGAGACCATATGGCAGAAGGATTTTCACCAACGGCGAGTTGGCGTGACTCAGCACGGAGTGCTCGATTTTTCATGGTGGATGCGCGCGCTGCATTTCCTATTTTTTTGTTTCTGATGCATATTCGTTTGTGGACTGGTCTTTTGGTGATTGTTTCGGCTGTTTTTTTTGGTGTTATTGAACATTATGGGTTTACTGTGCCCGTTTTTCTCCGGTGGTTACGTACGTTTTTTGCCGGCCCTGTTAAATCTTCACAACCGTGGTGGCGATAAATGGACACAGACATTCGCAAAAACATGGCCCTTATTGCAGCAGGCATGCATGCCAAATTTTATTTGAATGATCGATTCATTGGCTTTGAAGAGGTGTTTTCATACACTGGTTTGTTGCCAGCCATCGCACGCCGAGCCGATCAATTGTGTTCATTGTGCTTAGGTTATGGATTGGGGCTGTCATTCAATGATGCAGAAAACGCCTTATTGGGTACGGAAGTGGTTTTTGATGAGGTGACCCCTAACGTTCTGCGGTTGTTGTGCATGATGGATGTAGTGAATGAATTGATTCAAGGTGGCCCGAGTCGGGATTACACGCCGTTGGATGAATTGCTCTATGATTAATGTAAAGAAGATGAAAAATTGGGCGTCTTTAAGGCTTGTTTAAGGTAAACCCTGCTATTCTTACTCTAAGTCGTCAATGGTTTTAAGAGGAAATGTATGTCTAATCAAGCATGGTCAGGTCGTCCCGTCGTTAGAGGGGCTGAACAAACGAGCTATCCATCCCCCTCTTTATTTTCGCGCCAGGAGCAGGCTCGCGTGACCGTTCCTTTGGTACAAGACAGTGTAGTGTCTCATTTAGATGCGTTGATTGGATTGGTCAATAAATTGAATAAATCGAATGCCAGCGATGTTTTAATGCAATGCAAAGAAAAAATTAAAATGGCCCTGTCATTGCAGAAAGATAACGCAACGGAAAATCGCCCGTCTTTATAACCGTGGTCAGCAGGTCGTGCAAATCACTGTTATACTCATACTATGATCTAGATTCTCATAATCTTTTAAAGCGTGCGTCTTCTATGATAAATGATGAACTAACTACACAGCAAGTGGATGCCGTTTTACAAGCATTAAACGACGCCATTGAGCAAGGCCCCTGGAATGAATCTAATTTCCTGAGGGTCATTGGGCGGAATTTGCATGAGATTCGAGATGGATTTATCAAAAAAATTGAGATGCAAGGCCAGGTTCATCAAGGGGTATCCCCTTATTTGATCAAACAAATGGCGTTGCGGCATGGGCAGCAAAAAATATATGTCGCATTGTATTCATCTGATGGAACCAATATAGGCTCATGGGAGCGGATCATTGCAAATTTACCCCATCAAATGATTTCTCGGCCGATTTATGCCCATGAGGCTGACGTGAAAGCCATGATTAAATCAAAGGAAAATAAAATCAATGAAGCGTATGTGACTATTTATATTTCGCCTCAAGATATTCTGCCCTTACCTGCTGACAAGATGCCTGTGGATAAATTGGGAAAGCAAATGTTGACGATAAAAGATAGAACGCTTCATTTGGACAGCCTGGATTGTTTTGTTCATCAATCCGGAGTCTACCGCTATCTGCAAGGGCGATTAGTGAAAGATAACGCGGCCTGACATTGCGTGCAGGACCTCATTTGTGATACGTATATACGTTCATTACTCATTTTAATTGAAGCAGACTCATGGCTCAACAATCACAAGGGCAATCTGGCGACAACTCAATGAGCACCATTTGGTTCATGGTGTTGTTGTTTTTTGTGGGCTGGTTGATTTGGCAAACAGGGCACCAGTACATTGTTTCTGCTGTTTTTTTTCTGAACCTACTGCAAGCCAAATTGGTTCATTTCTTTATTGGTGGAACGCAACTGGCAGATGATATTTACCTCATGCAAACCCTGGATCCGGCATCGGTTCATTGGAAGGAATTTGTTTATCTGATGAGGCAAGTGGGAGATTACGTTCGTTATCCCGTGATGGTGATCTTTGTTGTTTTGGCCGTAGTGCTGTATAAATCCGATGTGACCCTCAAATTTCGCCGTGCCCACAGCATGAATTCACTGCGTGAGCAGGAGCAAAAAAATTGGCCTGCCATTATGCCTGTGGTTGGCCAAGACTTGACCAATACGGACATTAATGTTGGCCCGTGGGCTATGGCATTAACGCCAATGGAGTTCGCTCGCAAACATAGGTTACTGAAAAAAAATGACGTTTTAATGGATAATCCAGAGCCTGGTGCCGAGATGACTGCATCTGTCCGCCGTGGGGATGCAAAGCGCGTGTTTACGCTGCAATTAGGGCCCGTTTGGGATGGCTTCGATCGCAGCCCACCGCATGCGCGGGCACTGGCGGCAGTTTTTATGGCGCGGATGAATCGGGATAAAGAAGCAGCACTTGGCTTGATGACCTCGTTGGATAAGAGCACGTCTGCGGGTAAACCCGATTATAATGTCGCGATCCCCGTGCTACATAAACATATTCACGCCGAGAATGTGCAAGAAGTGGTGGGTCGACATGCTTATCTGTTAACCGTGATGGCATCACTGCTGCTGGCATCGCGTGAGGACGGCGTGATGCCAAGTGCTGATTTTTTATGGTTGAAAGTGGTTGATCGGCGGATGTGGTATATGCTCAATTGCGTGGGGAGGCAGACGCCATTTGCTGAAGTAGGCGGCCCTTTCGCGCATTGGGTTGCTGAAAGAACCACAGGCCGTCGATCGCTTGCCCCGATGATAGACGAGGCCATTCGAGCATTGGAAGTTGCCGTCAAAGAAATTAAATTGTCACCGAAAGAATTACAGGGGTTAGAGCCATGATGCGAGGTATTGATTCGCGTAGTGAAATCGATCCAACCAAGCTGCTGCGCGACACGCGCTCCATTGGACAGCGGATGGCTGATTTTTGTAGCAAGCCGACGAATGTAGCGGTCTTTTTGGTCATGCTTGCGGGTGGTGCTTATTATCTATCGGAGGCTGCTTCACTGCTCTTTTTATTGGGGGGGGCGCTGTTCACTTATGCGTATACTCGAAAGCACAAACTTCCTTTTCGCCTGCCGCAAATCACACGTGTTCGAGATTTTAATGATTTAAAGCCTGGGATTAAAACACCCAATATGGCGCGCGGCATTGCCTATTTTGGCAATGATATGAAAACAAACGAGGAGTTATGGTTTGCCAATGAGGACATGCGAACCCACGCCCTTATTTTTGGATCAACCGGTAGTGGTAAAACAGAAGCGTTAGTATCCATTGCGTTTAATGCATTGACCCAGGGCAGTGGATTTATTTATGTGGATGGAAAAGGGGATAACTCGCTGTATGCCAAGGTATTTTCCATGGTGCGCAGCATGGGGCGGGAAGATGACTTGCTGTTGATCAATTTCATGACGGGTGCACGCGACATTGTCGGTCCGCAGGAAAAACGTCTGTCCAATACGATGAACCCTTTTTGCCAGGGTTCATCGAGTATGTTGACCAACTTGGTGGTGAGTTTGATGGGGGGTGCCAGCCAATCATCCGATGGCGATATGTGGAAGGGGCGTGCCATTGCCTTTGTGGAAGCATTGATGCGGGTCCTTGTGTATATGCGCGATGAGGGCGCCATCCTGCTGGATGCCAATTCGATTCGTAACTACTTTGATTTATCACGCCTTGAATCCATTGTGATTGATAAAGTCTTCCCGCGTGATGATCAAGAGGGCATCAATATCGAGTCCGTCCCTAAGGTGGTGACGGATCCGCTCCGGAACTACCTCGGTACGTTACCTGGATATAATAAGGAAAAAAAAGGCAAGCAGGTGTCTCAGGTTTTGGAGCAGCATGGGTTTATTACCATGCAATTGGTGCGCAGCTTTTCATCGCTGGCGGATACGTATGGCCACATTCTGCGTACGAATTTGGCGGAGGTTGATTTTAAAGACGTGGTGCTGAATCGGCGAATACTGGTGGTGTTGCTCCCTGCATTGGAAAAATCACCGGATGAACTTTCAAACCTAGGCAAAATCATTGTTTCTTCACTGAAAGCTATGATGGCGGCAGGGTTAGGGGAAGAGGTCGAGGGGGATTATCGCGATGTGATTGAGCGAAAACCGACGAATGCATTAACGCCCTATCTGTGCATACTCGATGAATATGGATATTACGCGGTGCAAGGATTTGCGGTGGTCCCAGCGCAAGCCCGTTCGCTTGGCTTTTCGGTCATTTTTGCAGGACAGGATTTGCCCGCGTTTCAAAAAGCATCGAAAGAAGAAGCGGCGTCCATTGGTGCCAATACCAACATCAAGATTTGCATGAAGCTCGAGGATCCAGGCGAGACATGGGATTTTTTCACTAAAACCGCGGGCGAGGCGTATGTCACGAAAGTGGATTCCTTCCAAACCAAGGAAGGCGGCGTTGCCAATAGCTATTTAGACACCAAAAGTTCATCGTTTGAGCGGCGCGCACGTATCGACTTATTGGATTTAAAAGAACAAACGGAAGGTGAGGCGCACATCTTTTTTAAATCACAAATCGTTCGATCCAGAATGTTTTACGCCAGTCCAAAGCCAGTTAAGCAATTGAAATTGAATCAG
>DNVL01000032.1 GCA_003507515.1 Legionella sp. | reverse complement strand
ACCGCCAGACACGTCGAGGCAATCATCCCGCTGCACACCGCGATGCCAATCGAGCGCCGTGCATTTGCTCCCGCACCGGTCGCAAACACCAACGGCATCACCCCTAAAATAAATGCGAATGATGTCATCAGAATTGGGCGAAACCGTGTTTTTGCACCGAATACTGCCGCGTCTATAATCGATTTTTGATGAATTTCTCGCTGTTCGCGTGCGACCTCAACGATTAAAATAGCATTTTTAGCCGCCAGTGCAATTAAAAGCAATACGCCGATTTGCGTGTACATATTATTGTCAATTCCTAGCAGCGACAAAACCAATACCGTGCCCGTTAACGCCAAAGGCACGCTGACAATAACGGCAATGGGGGTAATCCAGTTTTCATATTGGCCTGCTAAAATTAAATACACCAATACGAGGGATAAGATAAAAATCAAATAGCTCATGTTGCCTGCTATTTTTTCCTGATACGCGGTACTGGTCCATTCATAAGACATGCCAGCAGGCAGCAGTTGCTTGGCCAAGGTTTCCAAGGCTTGAATGGCTTGACCCGAACTGTACCCAGGGGCTGCCATACCATATATGTTACTAGAGGGGTATAAATTATAAAGTGAAATGATCGATGGCCCCACCGATGGGGTAATATCCGTCAACGTGCCCAAAGGCACCATCGAGCCGGTTTGATTTTTGACGTAATAATTGCGCACGTCTTCCATCGTCATGCGTGAAGATGCATCAGCCTGCACATACACTTGGAAAACCTGCCCGAATTTTGAAAAAAGATTCACGTAGGAAGATCCTAAGTACGTTTGCAAAGCGTCTGACGCATCCCCAATCGAAACACCCAATGACTCGGCTTTGGTGCGATTGATGGGTGCGGACACTTGTGGCACCTCAGCACGAAATGACGTCATGGGTTTTTGCAATGCGGGTTCCAGTTTCGCATACTGAACCATCAAATCCGTGGCTGCTTGTAACTTGCGATAGTCAAAGGTGCCATCTTGTAATTCAAGCTGCATTTGAAATCCACCTGACAACCCAAGCCCTTGAATCGCGGGTGGCACCACCACCATGACACGGGCATTTAACGTGTTTTGAGCTATTTCATTTAATTTTTTATAAAGCACGGCTAAATCCTGTGATTTACCTCGTACACTCCAATCTTTAAAGATGACATACAGCACACCCGCATTGGATAAACTCGTATTGTTGTCTAGCAACGAAATTCCATCAATTGCAATGACATCCGCAATGCCTTCTATTTTAGAGACTTGTTTTCGAAGCCCATCCAAGACGGCTTCTGTTCGACTCAACGCCGCACCATCAGGCAATTGCACATTCAGGATTAAATACCCCTGGTCTTCAATTGGAATAAATCCTGTAGGAATTCGGCTTAAACCCAAAATCGCGATGATCACCAAAACAACGCCCAATAAACAGACCATCCCGCTTCGATGCACTAGCCGGTCAATGAATCGTATATAGGCTGTTTCTATCGGATAGTAGACCCTATCAAACGTGCGAAAAACCCAGTTTTTCGATTTTTGTGTATCAACTGGTTTAAGCCATAACGCACATTGCGTTGGTTTCAATGTCATGGCATTGACCGCGCTAATGAATGCAGTGACGGCTATCACCAACGCAAATTGTGCGTACATCGCGCCCGTTAAACCTGGCATAAAACCCGCTGGCACAAAAACCGCCATCAGCACCAACGTGATCCCAATGATAGGTCCCATGAGCTCTTTCATGGCAAAAATAGCCGACTCCTTTGGAGATGTACCCCGCTCAATATGCTGAGTCACACCTTCCACGATCACGATGGCATCATCGACCACAATGCCAATGGCCAACACCAGGGCAAACAACGTTAATAAGTTAATGGAATAGCCCATGATTAACATGCCAAAAAATGCACCAATAATGGTGACGGGCACAGTGGTTGCTGGCACCAATGTGGCGCGCGAATTTTGCAAAAAGAGAAGAATAACCAGCAACACTAAAACACCCGCTTCAAACAAGGTGTTATATACCTCATGAATAGAGGCGTTCACAAACATAGTGGTATCAAAAGGAATGGAGTAGTGCAGTCCAGGTGGGAATTGACGTGCCATTTTTGCAACGGTGTCCCGTACTTCTTGAGCCACCGTTAATGCATTCGCACCTGGCAGTTGATAAATACCAATGGCGGCCGTCGGTTTGCCATTTAATTGCGCCAGCTGGCTATAACTGGAAGAGCCCAGCTCAACACGGCCTACGTCACGAATCCGCACAATTTTTGCATTGCTGCTGCTATTGGCCGATTGGTCGGGTTCTGTGCCTTTGTTTTTGACGATGATATTGCCAAATTCGGTGGGATTGACCAACTGGCCCGGAACGTTCACCGTCAATTGATAGGCTCCATCGCCCGTAGCCGGTGGTGCGCCGATTTGACCTGCGGTCACTTGTTTGTTTTGAGTGGTAATAGCGTTTAGCACATCACTGGGGTTTAACGCAAAGGCCAGCATCTTTTTCGGATCAAGCCAGATACGCATAGCATAACTGCCTGATCCAAAGACAATCACATTCCCAACGCCTGGTAAACGAGACAATTCATCTTGCATGTTGATGACGGCGTAATTATTTAAAAACAACCCATCATATTCGTTTTTTTCGGCAGTTAGCGTGATAAATTGCAAAATAGCCGTGGATTTTTGCTGAACAACGACGCCTTGTTGTTGGACTGAAAGCGGTAATTGCGCCATGGCCGCTTGTACCCGATTTTGTACTAGTACCTGCGCAAAGTTAAGATCGGTCCCAATTGCAAACGTCACCACCAGGGTATATGTGCCATTATTTGCACTCGTCGATTGCATATACAGCATTTTCTCCAC
>DNVL01000234.1 GCA_003507515.1 Legionella sp. | reverse complement strand
GGGCTTGCTTCATCTGCTCATCGTTATTGGCCAACGACAAGTAATAATCGGCGAGCAATAATCCAGCGGTGCTATTGCCTAAAGCGTATGCCTTGTCTAGCTCCGGCAAAAAGGCTTCGTTTCGTTGATATTGCATTATTGCTAAATTGAAATGGGCGTATGAAAAACCCGCCTGGGCAGATTGTTGCAACAATGCATATCCTTTTTCAAGGTTTTTATCAACACCTGTGCCTTGACTTAAATGTGTTCCCAATAAAAAAGCACCCATTGGGTTTGTTTCCGCTTGCTGATACCAGTGCACTGCATCGGCCTGACTCGCAGTTACAAAAATGCCATGGTCATACATCAAACCTAACAACAAGGCCGCATCGAGATTTCCTGTGTTGGCGGCTTTTTTTGCCACCTCAAAGGCCTGTTCTTGTTTTAATTTATCCGTGTCCATGGCGTTAAAAAAAGCCAAAGGAAGTGCGGCCTTCTCAACACCATTGGTGACCGCACCTTGATACAATGCTTTGATCGTTTGCATTCGTTTAAGCATGGCTTGAGGCAGCCCGTCTGCCGGTGACTCACGCACCATCATCTCCGCTAGACGATACTGAGCAAGGCCATTATCGTTTACGGCGGCCAGCGCATACATCGCGCGCGACCGTGCCTCATCTGTCTGAACAATCGGTTGACCTGCAACCGCTGTCAACCCTTGTGCATAGATTTGTCCTAACACGTACTGGGCATAGGCATTTCCTTTGAACGCCACATCTTGCAATAAATCCATGCCTTTTTTATAATCCGGCGGCACATCGTGCCCATCCAAATACATAACACTTAATTGATATGCCGCACGCAAATTTTGTTGCGCTGCCGCCAATTGGTAGTATCGAATGGCCTCCTCTATATTTTGCTTCACGCCTATACCCTGCTGGTACATTTGCGCTAATCGATACTGCGCGCTGGCATCGCCCAGATGGGCTTCCTTCTCCAACTTGTCCACAGAAGTGGTCTCATCAACCGAAACCGCCGGATAACGGGGGAAAACCAATGGTTCAACCGGGGCCTCACCCAATGCAGCAACCAATGCATTGTAATAATCACTAATAGGAATGCGATTGGGGGTTATCATCTCAAATTGCGGTTGATAAAGGTTTGCCCTCACGAGAGGATCCATTTGCGGTGGTTGATTGTAGTGGTTTTCTTTCAAGGCGCTGGCATTTTCCCATGGACTAAAAATGCCGTGCAAACGATAAGGTGTCTGGGCCAAAGCAGTGGCTTTCCCATTGGTGAGCCATCGAGCGGCTTTTATTTGTGCCTTCGCCGGGGTCCACTGGGCAGTTTTAGCAGCGGTTTGCTGCCATTCACTGGCAATATGCTCATCCGCTTCAACACCCCAGCCCTTTTTATACATATCAGATAAAGCCAATTGCGCATCATGCGATCCATTTTGTGCCGCTTTCAACATCCATAAAAAAGCCGCCTTTAAATCATACATTGGGCTTTTTTCTTGCATGTACAATGTTGAAAGGGCCATTTCAGCTTGTTCATCATGCGCATTGGCCGCTTTGATGTACCATTCTTTGGCCTGCGGCAACTCATTGGCAAGACGTGCAATCTCACCCATTTGATACAAGGCGGGAACATAACCCTGAGCCACCGCCAAACCCACCAACTCACGGGCTTTCGCAAAATCTTGGGGAACCAAGGTGCCACTGGCATACAGTGCGCCCATCGTGACTTGTGCTTCAGGATTATTTTGCGCAACGGCCTTATTTAACCAAATCAATCCTAATTTTTTATTCGCGGACTGATGGGTTTCAAGAAAACTTTGTGCCAACGTGCATTGTGCAATGCTATCGCCATTTTTGGCCGCTAAAATATAATAGCGCTTCGCCATATCAGGATTTTGTTTGACACCTACACCAAACATGTACGCGGCCGCACAATACATTTGCGCGCGCGTATCATTCTTATCCGCTGCTTTTTTAAACCAATACAATGCCTGCTCTGGATTTTTCAGGCTAAATAGTGCATACCCCGCCATGATGCGAATGGCGGGTAAAAAGCCTTGATCGGCTGCTTGTTGAAAGTGACGCATGGCCAACGTATCGTTTTTAAGTTGACCATATCCGTATAACCGCATCCTCCCCATATAATAGTCAACCATCGGATCCTTGCCCGTAATTGCTGTCATCTGTTGAGCCGCCTGCAGGTAGTCCCCTTGACGATAGGCATCCACACCATCATTTGCGAACGCCAAGCCTGCGTTTGCTGCCGCGAACAAATAAAACCAAGGCATTGGCGATTTCATGACTTATCCCCTGTTTATCTTGCAATAATCCCATAATGCGTCACATCGCTCAGTGCGCCATTCCTTGTGTTGCTATTCAAAAACCAGTAATTGCCGCGATTATTCAGCCCAAATTTAACGCGAGCAAACTCACAGATCTTAATGCTTTCAGAACAATCGACCACTTTTCCGTGCCGCAATGTCCCTTCATCCACTGCACAAATATATTTTAGTTCTTTTTCATTGGTTGACAAGACAGACCACTGTTGCGCATTCACTGAATGGTTCAAATACATGCCATCCGGATCATTATCACTGACCATTTGATATAAATGAACAGGTTTATTCAATCGATTAAACACGAAATAAAGGGATTGCCGATCACCGGTCATGGTCGGCAATATCGCAAGCGTATTCAATTTGAATTGATACCCCTGATCACGACAACCCAATGGGGATTTAGACACATCATCGGGCACCGCAAACGCTAAGTTTGCCACCATCAATCCCATTACACATCTACTTCCCATGCGTGTGTTCATAGCGCGCTCTCGGTTGACATCACAGGACGAACCACCACTTTGGTGCCCATGTTATTGTTGCGTTCATTTGAAGACTCAACAAAGGTTTCATTCAACCATTTTGCGTCTCGCGTAAACATGCGTACGCAACCATGGCTGGCACGATAGCCCGGCATGTCGGTTGATCCATGCATTGCAAATCCTTTGTGAAAGTACATGCAATATGGCATTTTTGCCCCCCCTTTGCCAATCGGGAAAATATTGGATTTGCAACGATCGCCTTCTTTGCTAAAGACACGATAAATCCCGGTTAACGTAAGGCATGATTTATTGCTATCGCTGCATTTATCCCCGCCTGAGGCAATCGGTCCCCAGTTCACCAATTGTCCTTCAGCATCATATGCGCCCCAGGCTAATTTATCCTGATCAACAATGATCTGTTTTTCTCCCTCACTTGTAATTTTTCGTGCAAAAGGGGCCAGATCAAGTACCGTAGCATGGGCTAAATCACGCGGCACGGCCAGTACTTTGCCTTGCCACAAATAATTGTAATTTCGGTTAATCCGTTGCACCAAATCGCGCTGTACTTCATCAGGAAACAGTTGTTCCCAACTTTGCGACTTAGGCACTTTAACACACTCATATTGGGCGTTGGCACACAGGCCAGGGCCATAATAAAGGGGCACTTGCGGGGCTGCCTTGGGAACACCTGCAGCCATTGAGAGTGTGGGTGACAACAGTGCTACGACTATCATTAACCTGTTCATGTCACGTTCCTCAATCTAGTGATGCAAATTCATTGCCTTCAACCCTTCCATCGGCAGCCATTGCTAAAAGTTTAGGGGTTAATGCAAATGTTGATAAATACGTTCAGCCAACGCTTGGCTAATGCCCTGCACCTTGGCTATTTCTACAATCGGTGCTTTGGCTAATTCACGAAAGCCTCCAAACCGCGCAAGCAACGCCTGGCGCCGCTTGGCTCCAATTCCATCAATCGACTCCAATGAGGACTCCATGCCGATTTTTTGTCTTTTTTTACGATGAGCGGTGATTGCAAATCGGTGGGCCTCATCGCGAATATGTTGAAGCAAATGCAAGGCAGGGGAATCGGTCGACAAGGTGAGCTCATCAGACGAGTCACCGATAATCAAGCGCTCCCAACCTGCTTTTCGAGAAGGCCCTTTGGCAATCCCTACCAATCGAACCCCCTCAATGCCCAATTCATCAAACACCCGCCGTGCAACGGTCATTTGTCCTTTGCCACCATCCACAATCAACACATCAGGCAGACTTGCCTCAGCGGTTAACCGTTTAAAGCGACGGGTAATGGCTTGTTCCATGGCGGCGTAATCATCGCCTGGCGTAACGCCCGTGATATTGAATCGCCGATAGTCGCGCTTGCGAGGGCCTTCTGCATCAAACACCACACACGATGCGATAGTGGCGTCCCCCTGTGTGTGGCTGATATCGAAGCATTCCATGCGCGCAATGGGATACGGCACCTGAATCAATGCACACAATGCTTGATAACGTGTATTCAGCGTATTGACCGACGCGCGGTGCTCCTCAACCGAACGCCGTAAATTATGGACTGCAAAATCAAGCCATTGCGCATTGGACGCGCGGGGGCTCGATTGAATACGACAACGTTTACCACGCCATTGGCTCAATATCGATTGCACGGCGCTTAACGCATCAATGGCATGGTCCGTCACAATCAAAGCAGGTATTCGTTCGGGTGCGTCCCCATAATACGAAGCGATAAAGGCCATAAAGACACGCTGCCAAAGGGATTGCTCATCCATTTCATCCAAGCTGCAAGCAGGCACTGAAGGAAAAAACCGAGAACTTGCGATCACATTACCTTCGCGTACGGTAACGCATTGCACACAAGCAAAGCCAGGACGTGCATCAATCGCAATCACATCCAAATCGCCGCGCAATTGAACCATGCCCTGCTGTTCCTGCACGAGCCGGAGATGCTTCATTTGATCACGGATCACCGCGGCCTCTTCAAAAGCACGCCGAGTGACTGCATCCGCCATACGATCGGCCATCGTATCCAACATTTGTTGGCTTTTGCCTTGTAAAAATTGAGTGGCGTCTTCAATCGATTGTCGGTAATCCTCAACCGTGATGTAAGCCGTGCACGGTGCACTGCAACGCTTGATCTGGTATTGCAAACAAGGCCTTGAACGAGCACTAAAATAGCTATCAGAACAATTCCTAATTTTAAATATGTTTTGAATCATGTTCAGTGTTTCACGCACGGCGGTGGTGCTGGGGTACGGGCCAAAGAATGCGCCGTGCTCCGGTTTTTTTTTCGCGCGTGTCAATTCCATGCGCGGGAACGCATGATGCGTTGCGATATGGATAAAGGGATACGACTTGTCGTCACGCATTAACACGTTGTATTTCGGGCGCAGCGATTTAATTAAATTGCTTTCCAATAGCAACGCTTCTGTTTCACTGCGTGTCACCGTCACGTCAATGGAGGCAATTTGACTCACGAGTGAGCGGGTTTTAACCCCAGTCACCTGTTTATTAAAATAACTACTCACGCGTTTTTTTAAATTAGACGCCTTGCCCACATAAAGGACATGGCCATCCGTGTCCAACATGCGATACACACCTGGCTCGCTTGTTAAATTGAAAAGAAACGATGCGATGGATCGAAGGCGAGCATCGTCCATTGCGTTTAAGCCAAGTCATCAGGATGGGATGAGTCAATCGGGTGTTCAATAACACTATGTTTCATGGCTAGATAGGTCAATTCCACATCATTTTTAATCGCCAATTTCTGAAACATGCGATACCGATAGCCATTGATGGTTTTACTGCTTAAAAATAATCGTTGAACCATGTCTTGCATGTTTAAACCGCTAGTGATCATGAACATCACTTGCATTTCACGCTTAGACAATGCGTCAAACGGCGACTCAGGAACCGTTTGCAAGCTGTTAAACGCCATTTTTTGTGCCACTTCAGCGCTCACATACCGCTCGCCCTGGAACACCTTTCGAATGGCTGCTGCCATTTCTTCAGCACCGGATTCTTTCGTCAAATACCCCATGGCACCCAGCTGCAACACACGGCTAGGCAAAGGCTCCGCACTCATGGACGTGACGGCAATGACTTTAATATCCGGATTGGATTTTTTCAGACGACGGGTGACTTCCCACCCATCAATCCCTGGCATTTTCATGTCCAGCAA
>DNVL01000096.1 GCA_003507515.1 Legionella sp. | reverse complement strand
AAAATGACGCCGTGGATGGGCGCATTGATGGATAACTTAGAAGTATTGCATGGCGTGCAAGAAGGCGGCAGTTTTGGCCATGGTGCGACAGATGATTTGCTCAAAAACAAAATAAAAATTCGCTCACTGAATTTCATGCGCGGCCGCACATTTTTAAATCGATATATTATTATCGATGAAGCACAGAACCTCACCTCCAAACAAATCAAGACGTTGGTGACGCGCGCCGGCCCCGGGACTAAAATTATTTGTTTAGGCGACATCAAGCAAATTGACACGCCTTATTTAAGCGAAACCACGGCAGGGCTTACGTTTGCGGTGGACCGATTCAAGGCCTGGCAGCACAGCGCGCACATCACGTTAACCCGTGGTGAACGTTCAAGGCTTGCATATTATGCCGCTGAGCATTTATAGTACGCTACTATTTTCTTATAAACAGGATATCTTATGTCTACACAAGCCATTACATTTGATGACGTGCTTCTTATTCCGTCTTACAACCATCACGAATCCAGACGAATCGTTGACATTGGCGTGACCGATCGCCAAGGGCTGTTGACCCTGGCATTACCGGTCATGAGCTCGAACATGGACACGGTCACCGAAAGCGGCATGGCAAATTTCATGCACAGCAAAGGCGGCATAGGCGTGTTGCACCGCTTTTTAAGCGTAGAAGACAACATCAAAGAATTCAAAGCATGCGTGGGGCAGGCGTTTGTGTCTGTCGGCTGCAGCGCTGCTGAATTGGAGCGTGCTGAGGCACTGCGTGACGCAGGCGCTGACTTTTTTTGCGTTGATGTGGCCCATGCGCATGCGAAATACGTTGGCAAAACGTTAAAAAATCTACGGCAACTGCTAGGATCACGCTGCATCATGGCGGGTAACGTTGCCACCTATGCGGGTGCGGATTACCTGGCATCCTGCGGGGCTGACATCATCAAGGCTGGCATTGGTGGGGGCTCGGTTTGCAGCACGCGGATTAAAACAGGGTTTGGCGTGCCCATGCTGACCTGTATTCAAGATTGCGCCCGCACCGATCGCTCAATCGTGGCCGACGGTGGGCTACGCACCTCTGGTGACATCGTCAAAGCACTTGCCTTTGGCGCTGATTTTGTCATGATCGGCGGCATGCTCGCTGGCACCGCGCCCACGCCAGGCGACGTCATTGTCAATGACCAAGGCAAACAGGTGAAGCGATACCGTGGCATGGCATCTCGTGAAGCCCAAGAAGATTTCCTAGGCCAAATGCACGAATGGAAAACCGCTGAAGGCGTCTCCGCGGACGTAGCATATTCAGAGCAACAAGACGCTATCATTGCCGATATCGTGGGTGGTTTGCGCTCAGGTTTAACTTATGCGGGAGCCGATACCATCAGTGAATTGCAGCGTAAGCTGAATTTTGTGTTGGTGACGCAAGCCGGCCGATTAGAGAGCTTGCCGCATAAGTTGATGTAGGGGCCTCTTGGTCTTGTCAATAGGCCCTCAGGGATTTAGCTCATTCGGGGGGGGGTGGGGATTTTGAGTAGGGTTGTGCGAGAGCGGCGTTGTGGGTGTTCCTAGATTTCTCACCTCCACCGCTTCAGCAGCTTTCTGTATTACCTCTGTAGCAAATCCCGCGGGTGAGGTGCTGGCAGGGGGGGTCATGTTTACCGCAGGAGCCTGTTTTGGGTCTCCTAAATTATTAGGCGTTTTGTTTGCTTCTGTTTCCCTTGGTGCATCAAGTTCGCGCTTTCTCCCCGCATTGTTTTCAATAGCATCCTTCATTTTATTCCCCATGGGACCATGCTTAGTGATCCAGTTAGCTTCCGCTGTTTTACGAGCCTCCTCTGCCTGATTTTTAATGTCGTCCATGTAAGGCTTTTTAATCTTATTGATGTGAGCAAGGTACGACCCTTTTTCCTGCTCCGGGACATTTTCAGGATGAAAGTTCCTTTCGGTCCATTTCTCTTCCGCAGCTTTCACATCCATCTCAGCTTTATTTTTAAAGCCATCCATGGCAGCATGGTACATCTCCTGCTGAGCGTTGGCTTCTTCCTTTGTCGCCGGGGTCATCGCTTGTCGGATGTCTTTTTTCAGTTCTTGTAATGTTGGGTTTTTATCGGTTAACCTATCTAGCTCTTTTAGTGCTTTACTGACTAGACTCTTTGAGTTGACATATTGCTCGAATGGTGTTCCGTGTTCGCTTCCCTTTAAAGGGCCCTTAATAAAGTTGTTATAATCATCGACAAATAAATTAAACGTCCCATTCAGCGCTGCATCCATCATGCTGTTTAAGATCGCTGCCCAATTGTCACCCTCTATTACGATCTTTTTTTTCTCCTTGTTATCAATAGGAGGGGGATCCTCCGGCTTTTTCTTTTCTTCCGGTGCAGCCTCTGTGTCCGCTACAGCCGAAGTACCCAGTGTTGGGTCTGGGGTTGGGTTTGGAGTCTGTGTCATAATAAACCTCTACGAATGCCAGTGATTTTAATTCTATTATAGACGGAAAACGCACATTTTGTATTTTTTTCTCTTCTTCATTGATCAATAGGAAAAAAACCAGGAATGATTATCGTGCTCCCGGTGGTCTAGGTGCCCTTGGCGTCAGCGGCATGGGGGTTGGTGCGGCGGGTATAGGTGCCGCAGGTTCCTGAAGGGCGGTTGGGGTGATGTTCTTTGGCACTTGATATGCAATAGACGATGCACCAGCGGCATTTTCGGTGCAGGGAAGGGGCTTCATTTGCGTCTGTTGTGCTTCTGCTCGCTTTTCACGGGCCGTGCGCGTGTTGGGGGCAGGCGCTAAGTTTAACGTAGGGGTTGGTATAATCGAGGAGACGGGTTGAAATTCTTGTGGTTTTTGAGCCAGCGTTTCAGCATCTGACCCTGTGCGAGTGATGTTTGTCACAAGAGGTTTCACGTGCTCCATTTTTGCCTGCGCTGCGGTCAAGGCAGGTTTGGGTGTTGTTGTGGTTTGTGGGCTCTCCTCCTGCTTGACCCATCCCCCTTGCTGATCAGAAACCCACGATGATTTTTTTTGCGTGAAGGTATTGGCTGATGGTCTATTCGCTTTCGGCTTCGCATGTTGTTGCTCAATCGCGGCAATTCTTGCTTTTACCGACTTGAATCGCTCCGCATCATCAAAATTACCCGCCTTTTTTATCCCTTCAACGGTTTCTTTTTTACGTGCCATTTGTTCCTGAACCTGCTGAACCTGTTCTTTTAATAAACCTTCAAGTAAAGTATTGTATACGATATTCAAGTCTTTTTGGTCGCCCGTTATGTTGCTTCTGGTCTGATTTTCGGATGCGGCGGCCGCTTTTGCTTCCTCTTCTTTTTTGTGCGCAAGGGTTCTTTCCTCGGGCGACATGCCTTTTTGTATTTCTTCTGCCTCTTTCCTTCGTTTCTCTTGGATTGCTTTTCTTTTCGCAGCCATGGATAAGAGGATGTTCGCTTCAATTAGCTTTATCTGTCGCTGTGTTTCAAGGATGTGGAGCATTTTTTCTTTTTTCTGTCTGGCTTCATGCTTTTCTATCGCATCTTGCATCGCAGTCCCCATGGGGCCATGCTTTTTTAGCCATTCATTTTTTAGGGCGAGCGCTTCTTCTGGCGTCTTTGCGGTTGTTGCAATGTTCTTCATTGTGCGATTACGCGGTTCGGATTTTGGATTGAATGCCATCATCATCCTCTGCTTGTTCATTCAGTTTGGTTCGCTTTAATTATATACGAAAAAAACAGATCATGTGTAGTCCAGGCACTGCGCTGGACCCAGCGGAGGGTTTTTGATAGTTTATATGGATGATATAACCCGCCTTATGCACTCAATAACAGGGGTAAACGTGAAGATTCAGGATTTTCGGTTCATGACAGGCGGGAAATTCGTCAAACGGTTTTCTTCTGAAGACGTGCCTTTGTTGGCGCCCGTTGATATTCGCGGCAAGGGAAATGCCCGTGCATTGTTGTTATTGCACGGTTTTTCATCTTCTCCTGCGGTGTTCCGCGCCATGCATCCTGCGATCACGGGGTATGATGCCGTGGTTTGTCCGGTATTGCCGGGTCATGCAGACAGCATTGCTACCTTTGCAAAAAGCACGTCGATTGAATGGTTAGCTGCCGCCACTGATGCGTGTGAGGGCTTGATAGACAATTATCAAACAGTATATGTGTTGGGTTTTTCGCTAGGGGGCTTGCTCGCGTGTCATTTAAGTCAGCGCTATGCTCTGAATCGTTTGTATTTGCTCGCGCCTTCGCTCTCGTTACACATCAACGTGCCGGTGGCGCTGTGTGCCGCCCGTGTTTTGCAGGGTTTAGGTCTGCGGCGTTTGCGTAATCGGGCAGGTAATTTATACACCCATCGTTATCCGGAGTTAGCTTATCGCCAACAGCCCTTGACGACCATCATTCAAATATTAACGCTGATTAACGATTTCTCTTTTCTGCCGCCCCATTGCCCGACGGATCTATTTCTGGGGCGTTTTGATGCGGTGGTTGACTCAAAGCAGGTGGCGGAGCGCTTTAAAAATCTGCCGCATGTCACCACCCACTGGTTAGAGCATTCTGCTCACGTGCTGCCGTTGGATGGTGATATGGAGGCGATTGTGGCTTGTGTGAATGCATCTCCTCACCGATTATAGCGAGTATGCTCTTCCATAAACGGCAATTCCCATTCGCGCAGGTCCAGCACGGCGCCTGCATTGGCCATGAAGTCGGCTTTCATGTCGGGGATATTGTGAAAATAAATATTGCTCGAATTCAAGGCCAGGGTATGCTGGCGTTTTAACACGGAGATATCAGCAACCGCACGGTCGTGGGTTTTTGCAAAGACATGGTCACCGCGCAAATAACGTCCATTGAACCGCGCACTATCCCATAGTTCCAAGTCGAGCATGTCTACAACGCCTGCCATTTGCACAAAACCTTTCCCGTGGGCCCGTATTTTAAGTGACTGGCTTTTAATCCAATACAAACTAACCCATCCATCGCCTCTCATGTTTAAAGCAACCACATCCATCACCCCGGCCAGCTGAATGCGCGGTTTTCCGGCGACGTTGATGGTTAACCCATGCCCCGTGACGCCATTGATTTGCGTAAACCCGGTTCCTTTGATGGTTAAATGTCTCACAGCTATTTGCCCTTGCAGTACAGTGCTGCCTTGGTTATCAATGGTGGCATCGAGCATGCCGGAGCGGATGTTGCTGCCCACGACGGTTCCTGTGCCACGATAGACCCACTGCGTCAGGTAATGAGTGCAAATGTCGGCATGTACGCGGTCATGGTGTGGGTCGCTTTTGCGTAACGTGAGGCGCAATAGGCCGTGGTTTACCGTCATTTGGACGGCGGATTTATCTTGTGGATTGCCTCTTAACACAACGGCTGTATGCGGGCAGCCGGTGTGCAAGGTGACATCGATGTTGCCGTTGATTGCCACGCGTGTAAACGAGGGCATGGGGTCATTGGCATGGCGAATTGTGTGGTGTGATGGGGTGCTCAACGGTATTTTGCAGCCGGTTAAAGCCAGTACACCGCAGATCAGTAAACAGGAGCGCATCATTCGTATTCTCTTTTTGCAATCATTTACTTACAGTAGAGGAAGTTTCCAGATTTCGCAACAGGTTCATTTGGATAGATACAGTTTAAGATCGCCATATATTGCTGCAGAAGGCGGCTTTCACATGGCGCACTCATAAGCAGAATCGGCACCTACAGTGTATTGACGCCGTTGCCTCAGCAACACCAACATCAAGGCCACCATGATGGGCGATGCCAATTTATTGGGCCAGCCCCAATCCAAACACCAGGCCGAGATCAGGTCTAATAGGGACAGGGTGACATTTAAATAAACAAAGTTTAAACTAATGGCGTGTGCTGATTTCAATGTTTTGTTTTTGATGATTTGCGGGAGGGCATAGAATAGGAAACACGCTCGCGAAATGTACCCTATGGTTTGTGTGCTGGCGTTCGAAGCTTNNATGAGGAAAAAATAAAGCACCGTGAGGGCGGTTATCAGCAAAAATGCGCTGTTCATTTGAACCGCGGGCCACTTTTTTTGTGCCCAAAAATAGCGCGTGAGTTGCAGGTGTTGAATGACCAACAAGGTGAGTCCGACGACTGAAACCGTTTTGTATTGCCATTGTAGGTCACTGGAAAACCCATAGAACAAATCCAGGCAATAGGCCAGGTATAATAGGCTATGCATGCCCGTGCTTAAATGGGCCAGGTTGCCTGGGTCACGATTATGGACAATTTGTGGCACGTAGACGAACAAATAAAGCACAAAGGAAAGGTTTAGGCTGATGGAGCCTATCAGGCTTGCGGTGAGCATTTATCGGATCCATGGTGTTTGACGGTATGCACCATCCCAAAACAACCACTCCAACTGGGTGGATCGTACAAAGGCGGCGCGCATTTTATCAAGCGTCTCACTGGACGCGTGGGCTCCTAAGTCATTGGTCATGTCGATCATGGCCATGACGGACTGGTTGAATTGTTCACTGGAATACAATGCAATCCAATCGCTGTAAGGGTTGTGTATTGTGCTGACAGAAGCGATAGCATATCCCACTTCGCGATAGATCCAAAAGCAGGGTAGCAGACAGGCCAAAGCTTCCTCCACAGATGCAAGTGCTCCCATTTTGAGAATGTACTGTGTGTACATGAAGCATGCGGGACTTTGTTCCTGCGCTGAAGGGGCACCTGATGTTTGCTGTGCTAGGTAGTTTTGTTGAAGATCTTGCTCGGCTTCAATCGAATCGAGTGCCAAGCGCAAACATTGCCTTGATTGTATACTGTTTGGCAATCGCGCGGCGGTGAGTGCTAAGGCCCTGGAGAAATCGGCCAAGTAGAGCGCATCTTGCTGCAAGTAATGCATGAAGGTAGCGTGCGCCAATGTGCCTTGAGCCAGTTCTTGATTAAAGGGATGGCGATGAATATCATCTAGTAGTGTGCCCACTGCATTGGATAGAATGGCGAACATCTTGACCCTCAGTCTCTAAAATAGAGGACAGTTTATGGGATGACTGCTCACGTTGTCAAATTAGGAGGGGTTAGGGGTTTTGTGGCATCTTGTTTTGTGGCATCTGCTAATTTTTCTCTAGCGATTTGAGTCCTGGCTATACTCAATTTCTTGTCGATTTCTTCTATCATCATAGCAGAGGTTGCGGTCGTGCCATAAGTGCCGCGTAGATCTCTAATGAACCAAAGATTACTGCGCAGTTGATTAATAAATTTCAATGAGGGGTCCTTTGGCGCCTGATGACCCAGTGCATTTCTTAGTATTTTTTTTGCGCTGCTCAGCGAAGGATCATCCTGAATAGGGGTCTCCAGCTCCTTTTTTAAGGAGTTTAGAGCAGGCGTATCTAATCTTGCGTTTTTTAACACGGCCAGCAGTTCATTTTTTTGTTGCTTGAGCGGTAGATCGCAAGCCCTTATTTTGTCAGCGGCTTCTTTAAATTGCTCAAAAGTGGTTATTTTTTGGGGCGCTAGATATTGTATCTTATAGTGGGAACATATACTTCTGGAGAACGGGATATTGGTTCGATCGACAGTCTTGATTTCCACTTGGGGCCGTTTTTCATATTGATCTACTAAGTGCTCAAGAATGGACGCATATTTGAAAGCGTTTGGGTCATCTTTTATTTTTTTGTAAAATTCGAATTGATTTTGTACCCAGATAATGTCATGCATAGATGGCTCACTGTGGGTCGAGAAAGAATAACAGTCCCACTTCATTTCTTTTATTAATGGAGAGTAATCATCCTTCTTGTAGGCAATCTCTCGCAATTGAGTGTATGTGCTGTGTATTTTTGAGAGGATAGCCGTTTGATCGGCTTCAGAAATCTTTGCCGTGGTCATATAGGCTTGAATCTCTTTTTTTATTTGAGCCGTTGCCTCATGCCCATGCTGATTAAAATAGGCCATGAAATCATCTGATGCCAGCAACGTTTGCTTCAGTTGGGCCAGGCGCGT
>DNVL01000259.1 GCA_003507515.1 Legionella sp. | reverse complement strand
CAAGGGATATTTGTCTTGTATTTTGTGCGGTTTGCAGTGATGACCTATCAGGATTCCTACGCTACATTCGGCGCGTTTTCAGCACTGCTGTATGGCTTAGTGGCCTTAGGTGGGTATTTGGGTGATCGCGTGCTCGGGACGAAGCGCACGTTGGTGTTGGGGCTCATCGTTCTCGCGGCGGGTTATCTGGCGTTGGCCTTGGCCGATAAGTCGCGTATTTATGATGCGCTCGCGTTGATTTGTGTGGGGGGTGGCTTGTTCAAGGCCAACCCGTCTAATTTGCTAGCTAAGTCATATGATGCGCAAGACCCGCGGTTGCACACGGGCTTTACCCTTTACTACATGGCCATCAATTTAGGTGCAATTGTCGCACTCTTTGTAGGACCCGCATTGTCTAGTCGTTATGGTTATCCATATGCCTATTTGGCGAGCTTTTTAGGGATATTGCTCGGGTTAGCCAATTATGGATTTCAGCAACAGCATCTTGTGGGGATCCGCACGCCTGCGGATGATCACATCATTCGGGTTTGGCAATGGGGTCTGGTGGTTTTCGGCATGATGGGTCTTGCCTTTGCTTCGGCCTATTTGCTGCAACACGTGATGCTGACAAAAAACATCCTTTGGTGGGTGACATTTGGGGTTGTTTCGCTGTATTTTTTTTACATGCGTGACGAAAGCCGATCGTCTCGTATGCGAATGGTCTTGGCGTTTATTTTAATGTTGGAAGCCGTTGCATTTTTCACGTTGTATCAACAAATGCCGATGTCGCTTAATCTATTTGCGGTGAACAATGTGCAAGCCCATTTTTTTTCAATGTCGCTCGATCCTCAGAGTTTCCAGGCGTTGAACGGCATGTGGATCATTCTCATGAGTCCAGTATTCGCAATGATTTACCATCGCCTGAATCGTGCCGGGATTGTTTTTGCCACGCCGTATAAATTTGCACTCGGCATGACGTGTTGTGGCGTGGGCTTCTTGTCGTTGTATTTTTGTCGGTTTGTGCATGATGCCCATGGCATGGTGTCATCCGGATGGCTTATCGGGGCTTATTTGTTTCAAAGCATGGGCGAATTGCTGGTCTCGGCGTTAGGGGTTGCCATGGTGGCGGAGTTGGTTCCTGAAAAAATGACAGGATTTGTCATGGGGGCTTGGTTTTTAACGTCCGCCGTGGCGGGATTTACGGGGGCCTCGGTAGCATCTTATACGGCGTTGGCCAGTACGGTGCAGCCGGGGCTTGAGTCCTTGATGATTTATACGGGCGTGTTTGGTTGCATTGGGATCGCTGCGTTGTTTGTGGCCTTATTGATGTGGTTGACCTCGCCGAAGTTGAATGGATTGATGCAACGATGATGCACTTTTCGAAGGCACTGGCTGCGTGCCCTTGATCCGAACCGCGTCTTAATCGCGAAAATTATCAAATTGCAAGGGCACATCAATTTCGGCTTTTTTCAAGTGAGCCATGCTCTCTTGTAAATCATCACGTTTTTTACCGGTTACGCGAATTTTTTCGCCTTGAATGGACGCCTGTACTTTGATTTTAGAGTCTTTTAAAGACTTGATGATGATTTTTGCAGTCGGTTGATCAATGCCTTGTTTAAACGTTAGGGTGAGTGAGAACATTTTGCCACAGTGCACTGGTTTGTCTTCCATCTCAACACCTGAAGCATCGAGCCCGCGTTTAGTGGCATGATTGCGAAATAAATCCTCCAATTGCCGAACTTGAAAATCGGATTCAGATTTGAGCGTCACGGATAGCTCGTTGAGCACAATGCTAGCCTCAACACCACGAAAATCAAAACGCGTGGTCATTTCACGCACGGCATTTTCAACCGCGTGGCGTAATTCTGTTTCATTCACTTCAGAAATGATATCAAATGTTGGCATGATGTGGGTTCTCCCAAGGATTTATGCCGGTATTTGAACATGAAATCAGTGAGCAATCAATCTTGTACTTGACATGACAGGCTTCTAGCAAAACAATAGCAGCATTTCAAAGGGAAGGATAACGCATGCGTATTGCGAGTATTAAAGGGCGTGAAATTTTAGATTCGCGCGGGTATCCAACGGTAGAAGCCGATGTGGTGTTGGAGAATGGGGTGACGGGGCGAGCCAGTGTGCCGTCAGGCGCATCCACCGGCAGTCGTGAGGCGTGTGAATTGCGTGACCAGGATCCTGCGCGCTTTGCAGGGCGGGGGGTGCGACAAGCTGTGCATCACATTAACCAAGAGATGAACCAGGCATTGCGCGGGGTTTTGGTTTCAGATCAAGTGTCGCTCGATGCGCAGTTGTGCGCGTTGGATGGCACTGAAAACAAATCGCGTTTAGGGGCCAATGCCATATTGGCTGTGTCATTGGCATCGGCAAGGGCGCATGCGCATGCATGTCAATTGCCATTGTTTGAATCCCTGCATCAAGCCGATGAAACGATGGTGATGCCCGTGCCCATGATGAATGTGCTAAACGGCGGCGCGCACGCAGACAATAATGTCGATATTCAAGAATTCATGATCATGCCGATTGGCGCACCTGATTTTCAAACGGCAGTGCAATGGGGGGCTGAAACATTCCATGTGCTGAAATCAGTGCTGAAAGCGCGTGGTTTGAATACGGCCATTGGCGATGAAGGCGGTTTTGCACCGAACTTAAAATCCAACCGTGAAGCCCTCGATCTACTGGCTCAAGCGGTTGAGATCGCGGGCTTTTCGCTAGGACATGACATGGTTTTTGCATTAGACGTCGCGGCATCTGAGTTGTGGGCGGATGGGGCTTATCACTTGGCCTCTGAACAGAAAACGCTGAGCAGCGATGCACTGATTGATTATTATGCGCAGTTGTTAGCGCATTACCCTATCGTTAGTATAGAAGATGGATTGGACGAACGGGATTGGGCCGGCTGGCAGCGTTTAACGGCACGCCTAGGCCAGGCCGTGCAATTGGTGGGTGACGATTTATTTGTGACCAATCCAGCCATTTTACAGCAAGGGATAGCACAACATACGGCGAATGCCGTGCTGATTAAACCCAATCAAATTGGTACCTTGACTGAAACACGTGAAACCATTCGTTTGGCGCATCGGCATGGATATCACTGTGTCATGTCCCATCGATCGGGCGAGACCGGTGACACGTTTATTGCGGATTTGGCCGTGGCAACAGGGTGTGGTCAAATTAAAACGGGCTCATTATGCCGGACCGATCGAGTCGCCAAATACAATCAGTTGCTACGGATCAGTGAAATGACCGCATTGCCTTATGCAGGAAGGGCTGTTTTGAATATAATCTGAAGCAAAAATGCCTTATGATGGACATTCTGGTTTAATTATGATAAATTAAGCTGCAAAAAAAAACAAAAAGTTTATTTAATTTAATCGGACTGGCTATTATAAGGGGTATTCAGCATGCGATTTAGTATAAAAAAATATATTCTGGTTGTTCTTTTTTCCTGTTTCCCCATGGAGCCTCTTTTGGCGTCCAGTGCGCAATATGCGGTCATTGTCGATGCAGGCAGCTCGGGTTCGCGAGCGCATGTTTTTGAATACACAACCTCTCTTCCTGTCCCCGCGATTAAAGACATCTTTAGCCAAAGCAGTACGCCAGGGTTGTCCTCTTATGCCAATACCCCTGCCGCAGCAGGGGCGTCTTTAAAACCCGTCTTGGATGCAGCAGCACAGGCCTTGCAAGACCAAGGCGTGAATTTGTCACAAGTGCCGGTCAGTGTATTGGCCACGGCCGGCATGCGATTATTACCGCCGGCACAACAAGACGCCATCTACGCCAGTGTTTCTAGTTACATTCAGAATCATTATGCGTTTTCATTAAGCCCCCAAAATATTGGAACCATCAGTGGTACAATGGAAGGGGTTTATGGCTGGTTAGATGTTAATTATTTGCTGCATCATTTTGACAACCCCGGTGCGACCACCACGGTCGGTCATATCGATATGGGAGGGGCTTCAACCCAAATTGCGTTCGCGACCACGGACACCAGTAAACCCAATAACGAAGTCGTCGTGACCATTGATCACACCCCTTATCGCGTCTTTAGTCAAAGCTTCTTAGGGTTAGGCCTCAATGAGGCACGAGACACCATGGCCGCGAGTGCCGGTGCTGCCAGTTGTTTTCCAGAGGGCTATCCATCTGGATCAGACACGGGGATGTTTAATTTTATGCCTTGCTCCGACATTTATGCCGGAATGATTCAACGTTTTGATGTGACACAACATCTGCTTCCGACCGCGGGGGTATCGTTTATTGCTTCTTCGGGCGCTTATTACACCTACCGGTTCTTTCATGTCCTTCAAACGCCTAGTCAAAGCGCGCTTGAGTCACAAATCAATGGCAATTGCTATTTACCTTGGTCCCAGCTACAAAAAAACTTCCCGAGTGAGTCGAGCGCGTTTCTTTCCAGTTATTGTGCGAACGCCACATACCTGGATCACTTGTTGTATACAACCTACCAACTACAGGCGTCCCAATTAAGGGTTGCGAATGAATTAAATGGTACAGGCATTGATTGGACCTTGGGCGCGCTGTTATATCGTTTGGTCCAAGAAGAGCCTACTTAAAAATCTCTGTGAAATCATCCCATTTTAAGTGGCTGAGAAAATCTGGATTGGTTTTACCGATGGCGCCCGCTAATGCGCTTTTATTTTCCTTTAATATTTCCATCTTGTCTTCAATGGAATGCTCAGAAATCAGTCGTAAAACGGAGACGGTTTTTTTCTGACCAAAACGGTGCAAGCGATCAATGGCTTGCTGTTCAACGGCTTCATTCCACCAGGGGTCAACAAGAATACATACATCTGCATGGGTTAAATCAATTCCAACGCCACCGACCCGTAAACTAATAAGAAGTACTTTGATGGCTGTATTGGATTGAAACTGGTCCATTTCTCGTTCCCGATCGATCGTTTCTCCATCGACATAACTAAAGCGAATATTCAACGCCCGCATCACGTCAGATAGGCCTCTTAACGTCCCTAAAAATTGAGAGAACACAACGATGCGGTGACCTTTTTCAATGAGGACAGGAATGTGTTTGGACAGATAAATCAATTTATTAGACGAGCAGTGTTGAAATTTTTCGCCTAACAATTGTTGAGGATCTGTGGCCACTTGGCGTAAGCGTAATAAGCCTTCTAGAAAAAAAGCCTTTTCCGCCTCAGTCGGTAAATCATGAGCCGCTTGATGCTTGATGATTTCATTGCGATATATGGTGACCAATTCCTGATATAAGTGCCCTTGATCATGTGTCATGGGCAACGCAATTTTTTCCACTTGTTTGGGGGGTAAATCAGCTAATACATCTTCTTTCAGGCGTCGTAACACAAAAGGATGCAGCGCACGTTGCACCAAGTCGCGTACCGCCTCGGGTGTTGATGACGCGCTACTTAAGCTCAGTGGGGCATGCGGGTTTAAGAACGAGAAAATAGACACCAATTCTTCAAAACGATTTTCAATGGGGGTGCCTGTTAATGCAAATCGTTGTGTTGCACTTAACTGTTTAATGGCTTGTGTGGTTTGGCTCAGCTCATTTTTGATCATTTGGGCTTCATCTAATATCAATAGATCAAATCGCCAGGTTGAAAGCATCTTGATATGATGACGTATCAAACCATACGAGGCCAATAACAGCTGGTGTTGGGTTGGCTGACGCTCACCTGCGAATACATCACGGGAATGAAGCATACGACAAGGCAGGCGCGGGACTAAATTTTGCACTTGCGCAAGCCAGTGCATGATGACTGATTTTGGACAAATCACCAAGATCGTTTGCGGTGTTGTATGGGGTTGATTCACCCATCGATGTTGTAGTAATGCCAACATTTGCACGGTTTTACCCAGCCCCATGTCATCAGCCAAAATCCCGCCCACATGGACATCGCATAACAAGTTGAGCCAGGTTAACCCTTCGAGCTGGTAGGGCCTGAGTATGGCCCGTAACCCCTCCGGCTGTGTTAAAGGGATGACCTTATCAAACGAGCGCATTTTTTCGACCGTGGCATGAAAGGCTTCATCGGCTTCAAATCCCGGCTCATCGCCAATGACGGAGTCTACAACGGGCGCATAGATGGATGAAAAGCACCAGCCTTTATCTTCTGGAGCCTGCCCCATATCC
>DNVL01000215.1 GCA_003507515.1 Legionella sp. | reverse complement strand
TCGAAAGGTGAAATGTAAAACATTGTTGAAAAAATTTTTTAACCATGATATTTCTGTTATATCCGGTTTAAGTGCTACTCATTTATATTAGGCGCCAGAAGAGACATATCATCGTTGCTGACCCTTATTCCGGAAATCCAATGCAAAGGAGTAGCTATTATCGGGTTGATGTTAATCGATTGATGAATGAGATACTATTGGGTGTCATCACGTTTGATGGAAACCTCACGGTTATTGAGCCTAAAAAGAAATAAATGATGAAGCTAAAAAAAATCACGCCATTTTTATTATCCTTATTTTGGGTTATTTTGGCTTTAAGGACGGTCAATGAACAGGGTTTCCTGGGAAGAAACCTTCATCATTATTTTAGCCGAATGGATTATTTGGCTTACGATATTAAAATGCTGTCATGGATGAAAGGATCCCGTTCTCCACCGCATTCAATTGTTGTCGTCGCGATAGACGATAAAAGCATTGAACAGGAGGGGCACGGAGGATGGCCATGGCCGTATGACAAAATTGCAACTCTAATGGCTAAACTACATGAGCAAGGCGTTTCAGTCATTGCTTCTGATTTAGTCTTTCATCAAGCAGAAAAAAACTGCGCTGCTATTGTTAAAAATAAATGGATTGCAATGAACATGGATAATCCATTGTTTCTCAAAGAACTTGAAAAAATAGAACCGAAATTGGATGGTAATCTCAGGTTAATTCAGCAAGTCATCAATAAAAATGACATCGTATTGTCTTTTTTGATCTATCCAACACCTCATTTACAGAAGCAATTGTCAAATCCTGTTGCCATACTCAATCCGCATGATTTAAATAAAACAACCATTCTGAGCATGCCGGGTTATATCGCAAATTTCCCCGCATTACAGAAAATTTCAGCACACAATGGGTTTGCCTCAATACCGACGGATGACGATGGTATGGTTCGACAAGCACCTTTAGTGGGACGTTATCAAGAGAAAGTGTACCCATCATTGCCGTTGGCAGTTGCAGCCGTTCTCTTACCAAAACACGACATTAAACTCAATACGGTAAAAATAGGTGACGTCCAATATATTAAATCCATTCAACTCGGTGAGCGACAAATTCCAACCAATAAAAGCGGTCAAGTATGGATTCCATTTTACGGGAGATCGCATACCTTTAAGTACTACTCAGCAACTGATGTATTAAAAAACAAACTAAAGCCGGGAGAATTAAAGGACGCGGTTGTTTTTCTTGGTGCGACAGGGGCAGGACTTGCAGGTTTTAGCAACACATCCGTTGATAAGGCCATGCCAAATGTTGAAATTCATGCCACCGTTTTAAGTGGTATTCTGGAGAATCACTTTCCTCAATTTCCTTTTTGGAGCCCGGTAATAACAGTTGGATTGATTTTGATCGTGGGGATTACGCTCACCTTGTTATTACCACTATTAAGTCCTCTCTTATCGATTTCACTCGCATTAGTCGTATTACTATTACTGATTATAGGCAATATATTGCTGTGGTTAGTAGGAGGCATCATCTTTTCATTTTCAGCCCCTTTCATTATGACCATTATGCTGGTATTAACAAATATGACCTGTGGCTTCTTATTTGAAAGCAGGAAAAAGAAATTGTTACGGGAGGTCTTCAATCAATATGTTCCTCCTGATTATGTGAAGTTATTGCTAGAAAACCCGGATAGATACAGTCTTGAAGGTGAATCTGCCGAATTGACGGTTCTGTTTGCTGATATTCGTCATTTTACGACCATATCAGAGAGCCTCGATGCCAGTCGCGTTAAAAAATTATTAAATCGATACCTTACACCCATGACACGGATTATATTTGAACACAGAGGAACCATCGATAAATACGTCGGTGATATGATCATGGCCTTTTGGGGCGCCCCAATCAAAAATATGCTGCATCGTGAGGCTGCAATTGATGCAGCCCTTGATATGCTAGCTCAATCTGAAGCATTAAAAACAAGTTTTCGTGCGCAAAAGCTTCCAGAGGTGAACATTGGCATTGGCATTAACACGGGACTCATGAATGTTGGGGATATGGGATCTGAGTTTCGTCGTTCCTATACCGTTCTGGGCGATCCAGTCAATTTAGGCGCGCGCCTGGAAAGCGCTACAAAATATTATGGCGTTAACCTGATTGTTGGCAGTGCCACGCGCGCAGGCCAAACCAAATTTGTGTTTCGTTTGTTAGATAGAGTGACGGTCCAAGGAAAACACGAGGCAGTCGATATCTACGAAGTGGTCTGCCGGGTGGAAGACGCATCCCCTGCCTTGTTGCAAGAAATTGAGGCGCATCAGCAGGCTCTTTCTGCGTATTTTAGGACCGAGTGGTCACTGTCACACAAGCTATTTAAGGCGTTAGCAGACCAGCATCCAGATACGACAGTTTATCAATTGTTCCTTGAACGCATTGCTTGTTTTGAGCAAACCCCTCCTCCCCCTGATTGGGATGGATCGTATGAACACCTACACAAATAAGGAGCGTGCACACTCTTTTATGGTTGCAATCCCGAAGCCTTAAAACTCAAAGGATTGTCCTTGCACAACAAATCCTTTAAAGCCATCAGATACTGCATCCGGTAACGTGTCATCATTGTAGTCATATAACCACATTTTGTTTTTTATCGTCACATCAAGCGTTTTTAAATCCGTGTATTGAGCATGTTGCCCACTGACCCTTTCTGCGGTTTCGCAATCATGAAAAATAACATCAGCTGCATTGTAAATTGGCATGAGTAATTCAGGGCAAAACCGTGTGTCTGTTGATATAAAAATTTTTTTAAACTGACCGGAAATCAGCAGCCCGTAACAGGGTAGGCGTTCGTGATGATGAATGCTGTGATAAACGGCTATTAATTGAAACCTACATTTTTCCCACATGAACGATAGATCATCAATAGGCCGCACATCAAAATAGGTGGACAAATTCACGTCCACATTTTCAAGCGATGACATCCCCCCTGATAAAACATTGCTCCACAGTTTATCTTGTTGATCTGGACTGATATAAAGTTCAGGTCTTTTCTTATCAATAAAAAACTTAGAAAAACCCAACCACTCAAGCCCTCCAACGTGATCAGCATGCAAATGACTCACATACACAGCATCGATGTCACCATGATGGATGCCTTGTTCATAGAGTGAATGTCGAACATCCGTGCCACAATCAATCAACATTTTACGACCGGACATGCTCTCAATGAGCATATTCGATTGGAATTTCTTCTCACCGACGACCAAAGCGGATGAGACTCCCAGAAATAATAGTTTCATCAATTACACTCCTATACTTTTAATTGCCACGATTCAATCGCCTGCTGATGTATGGGTTTAAAATTTAGTACACTAACCGCACCAAGATTCATAATAACATGCTAATCTGCGCCAGCAATGCGTTAAAAGGATGATCGAGCCAGAGCATGGTAGAGGGATAAAATAGACAAAAAGCCACTGGTATTATTACAACTCCAGGCATATTCATTTCCTTTACAGAAAAATTCATGTCCTTATCGAATAGATTAAAATATCAGTTTACAAAACTTAAATTACACTTCTCAGCACTTATCCTTAAGCGAAGTTGTTTTTCAATTTCAATCACGGCGAAAAATATCGCACCAGTTACAACGATGAGTACTCCATCCCAAAAGGGGATGCTTTCAGTAGCAAATATGGTTTGCAATGGGGGGAAATAAGTGATTGCAAACTGTGCAATCGTAATGACGATAACTGCCATCCAAACGACTGTTGTCCCTTGAACCGCTTTCCAAGTAAGGGATGTGCTGTAAATATTGCGAATATAAAACAGATGAAAAATTTCAAGTACAACCAGTGTGTTCAATGCAATGGTGCGTGCCAGCTCAAGGGAATAACCACGATCAAGCGCATAAAAATAGAGCCCAAAAACACCACAGATAAATAGAATCGAAACCAGAATAATATGCCATACTAAACTGCCGGTCAGCAGAGGTTCACTTCGAGGACGTGGTGGACGATGCATGGTGCCTTCTTCCGTCGGTTCGAAAGCCAGGGCAATCCCCAAAGTGACTGCGGTAATTAAGTTAATCCATAAAATTTGAATCGGTGTAACGGGTAAACTGAGTCCAAAAAGTAACGCTAAAATAATGGTCATTGCCTCGCCCGCATTAGTAGGTAAAGTCCAGCTGATGACCTTTTTAAGGTTATCATACACAGTACGACCTTCACGAACAGCCGCGACAATGGAAGCAAAATTATCATCTACTAGTACAAATTCCGCTGCTTCTTTGGCCACTTCACTGCCCTTCCCTCCCATGGCAATTCCTGCATCCGCGCGTTTTAATGCGGGAGCGTCGTTGACGCCATCACCGGTCATAGCCACGGCCATGCGATGCGATTGTAATGCCATCACAAGCCTTAGTTTATGCTCGGGGCTTGTGCGGGCAAAAATGTCCGTCTCCAATACAGCGTATCTGAGTGTCGCATCATCCATCTTATCCAAATCAATACCTGTTAATACGCTATCCAAATTTTCAAGTCCTATTTGCCGGCCTATGGCCATCGCCGTACTGGCATGATCCCCTGTTATCATTTTGACCTGAATACCGGCTGTATGGCATTGCGCCACCGCAGCAATGGCCTCAGGTCTGGGAGGGTCAATCATTCCAACCATCCCAAGTAAAGTCAAACCATCCTCAACATCGGTAAATTCCAAAACGGCATGTTCTGGCTTTGTTTTTTTAACGGCAAAAGCCAATACACGTTGCCCTTTTGCGGCTATCTGCTCCATCCGCTCTTTCCAGTAAGCCTCATTTAATGGCTGTACGTCACCCCGATTAGCTTGTTGATTTTGGCACATCGTCAACATTTGCTCAGGGGCTCCTTTAACAAAGATAAACGCATGGTTCAAATGGTCATGATGCAGGGTGGCCATGAAGCGATGTCTTGCATCGAAAGGAATCACATCGGTACGTACCCAGGATGCATTTTCTTCTTGTAGAACAAGTCCTGTTTTACCCGCAAATGCGAGTAAGGCGCCTTCCATGGGATCGCCTTCCACAGTCCAGTTTCCTTCCTGTTCATGAAGTGCGGCATCATTACAAAGCATTGCGGCACGGGCAAGCTTTTTAAGCAAAGGCTGCTCATTGCTGTTAATTATTTGATCATTTAAAGTCATCGCTCCTTGAGGTTCATAGCCGACACCATCCAATGTAAACACGTTATTACTGGTTAAAACAGAGGAGACTGTCATCTCGTTAAGAGTCAGGGTGCCGGTTTTATCGGTACAGATAACGGAGACTGAGCCTAATGTTTCAATCGCGGGAAGACGACGCACAATCGTGTGTCGTCGCGCCATAGCTTGTACTCCAATGGCTAAGGTAATTGAAAGCACTGCAGGAAGGCCTGCCGGGATGGCCGCAACCGATAAAGCAACCACAACCATAAACAATTCACCAAATGGGTGATGTTGAACAAAATAACCATACGCAAGCAGCAGTGTGGCAATCAATAAAATAAATAAAGTAAGCCATTTCGCAAACAACCCCATTTGGATGACTAAGGGCGTGGTTAATGACTCTACTTTTGACAATAGCCCGCTAATATGGCCAATCTGGGTGGAGGGGCCTGTGGCTACCACAACGCCTTTGCCCTGACCATTGGTTACCAGGGTTCCGCTAAAGGCCATGCAGGTTTGGTCACCTAATGGCACATCACCCGGGACAGGATGAGTGTGTTTTTCAACAGGAATGGATTCGCCGGTTAGGATGGCCTCCTGGATGGACAAGCCATGAGATTTTATCAAGCGTAAATCAGCAGGAACCATGTCTCCTGCCTCTAATAAAACAATATCGCCTGGCACAAGCCCTTCTCTCACGATACGGCATCGTTTTCCATCCCGTAATACGGTAGCAGTAGGAGATAGCATTTCTCGAATCGCATCCAGTGCCTTTTCCGCTTTCCCTTCCTGGATAAAGCCTATCAAGGCATTGATGACAACAACGGCTATAATGACGATAGTATCTACCCAATGTTGCAAAAAAGACGTCACCAGGGCAGCACCCAATAACACATAGATAAGGATGCTGTGAAACTGGAGTAAGAAACGAAAAAAAGCACTTTTTCTTTTAGGCTCGGGTAATCGATTAAGGCCATAATCCTTCAATCTGTTTTGATACTCTTCCTCGTTTAGGCCAAATTCTGTGGTATTGAATGCCGTAAGAATTGTTTCTGTGGATCGCTCATGCCAAGAGGGTTGTGAAATATTGTTTTGTTGTTTTGCCATGATCCTCATGTCCTTGATCAATAGGTTTTTACCAGAACGAGTAGTCGTTTTTATGTACCGCTTCCCGCACATGATTTTGAGCAACTTCTCAGCTAGTCTTTTATGCTATAGCCCCCATCTACGTAGATAATCTGACCAGTAATAGCGTTTGCCTTGGAAATGAGAAAAGAAGCAGCTTCACCAATGTCTTCTATAGTCACTACCTGATTAAGGGGGGCTTCATGCGTCGCTTTTTTAATGAGTGCATCAAACCCCACTAAGCCCGAAGCAGCACGAGTTTTCACAGGCCCGGGAGATAGAGCATTGACTCTTATATTTTTACTACCAAGCTCCATTGCTAGATAGCGGACTGATGCCTCCAGAGCTGCTTTTACAGGCCCCATCATATTATAATTTTGTACAACTTTCTCTGCGCCATAATAACTCATTGTTACGATAGATCCGCCNNTTTTCAGCGCCATAATAACTCACCGTGAGGATCGACCCGCCGTTTGTCATAAGCGGTTCAGCCGCTTGTGCCAGGCGAATTAAAGAATGGCAGGAGATATCCATAGCCATTATAAACCCATCTCGTGAGCAATCGACAACACGACCTTGCAAATCATCTTTTGGTGCAAAAGCAATAGAGTGAATAATAAAATCCAATCTGCCCCAAGTCGATTGAATCGTTTGGAATAATTCCTCCAGTTGTACGGAATGAGTGACATCAAAGGGCATGAAAATTGGGGCTGAAATAATTTCAGCCAATGGTTGGACATAATTTTTTGCTTTTTCATTCTGATAGGTGATCGCAAGTTCAGCGCCTGCTTTATGCAATACTTTGGCGCATCCCCACGCAATGGAATGCTCATTCGCGATACCAACAATAAGTCCTTTTAAACCAACCATGTTTTTTCCTTAAGTCTGTTTAATGAGAGCGATTGAGTGCATTGCCATGACGCGTTCTTCATTGGCAGGAATAATACGTGTTGCAAATGGTTGAAGAAATGCGAGACGGTTTACTATATTGTCACGCACAAAATCAGAATTTTCTCCAATGCCACCTGTAAACACAATGCAATCGATACCGCCTAAAGCAACGGCCATCATACCCATGAGTTGCGTTGTCCTTAAACAGAAATAATCCAGCGCAAATCGTGCTTTTGGACTATCGCTGCCTTGTAAGAGACTGACATCGTTTGTCCACTCAGACAATCCCAATAGTCCTGATTCGTTATATAGAATAGATTCTAGCTCATCCGCAGATAAACCGAGCTCCCGGATCATGTAGATGACTACACCAGGATCGAGATTTCCACAACGCGTACCCATAGGCAATCCATCTAGCGCTGTCATGCCCATTGTCGTATCAATGCTAATTCCATGATCGATGGCACAAAGACTTGCGCCATTCCCTAAATGTGCTGCAATAATTCGGCCATTGGCGAATTCGTGGTCATGCTCCCTCAAGGAATGGACTATCCATTCATAAGAGAGACCGTGAAACCCATAACGACGAATCCCTTGGTCACGTATTTTTTGAGGTAATGCGTACTCTGTAAACAAAGGCTTATGGCTCGCATGAAATGCTGTATCGAAACAGGCTATCTGCAAAACGTCAGGTCGCTGTTCGCGGATAATGGTGATGGATTTTAAATTATGTGATTGATGAAGTGGTGCAAGTGCACTGAATGCCCATAATTCAGCAAGTACTTCATCGGTAATTTTAACACTGGCTGTAAATTTCAATCCCCCATGGACGACAGGATGCGCAACTAAATGAATATGCCAGTTCTGATTTTGTGATTCAATCCACTGAAGGATATAGTGAATTGCTTTTTCATGGGTACTGTCATCTGGCAAGATTTCCTGTTTAACTGTACGCAGCTGTTGATCGTCTGCCTCTATCGTTACGAGAAATGATGGCGATACGCCTAAATTGCTTATTTGCCCTTTTGCCAGAAGGGGTAAGTTCGGATGTTGAAAAAACAACTGGAATTTAACGCTTGATGAACCCGTATTAATGACGAGAATGATGTCTTTTGCGGCGTGCATCATTTAATTTTCCCGGCTTTACGAGCCGCGACTAATTTTACCGCTAATGCACAAGACAATAGCTTCGTGCGTAAAGAGTCGGCTCGACTAAATAACATGACTGGGACGCGCGCGCCCAATACAATCCCCGCTGCATCCGCGTGTCCAAAAAAAGTTAGTTGTTTTGCTAGTATATTACCTGACTCTATATCAGGCACCAAAAGAATATCCGCATCACCGGCAACCGGAGAAATAATACCTTTCTCTTCTGCGGCTTGCTTATTGATCGCATTATCAAAGGCCAATGGTCCGTCAAGAATTCCATCGGTGATTTGTCCCCGATCAGCCATTTTGCATAAGACTGCTGCATCAGCGGTAGCCTGCATTTTTGGATGAATAAATTCTGTAGCAGCAAGAATTGCTACTTTGGGCTGTTTATCGTCACCGTACAATACGCGCCAAAGGTTGATGGCGTTTTGGCAAATATCCGCCTTGTCAGCAGCGTCCGGGGCAATATTAATGGCTGCATCGGTAATGATAAGCGGCTTATGGTAAGAGGGCACGTCCATGACATAAGCGTGACTAATGCGGTATTTTGTGCGTAAATTTGCGGCCGTTGGCACAAGTGCCGTCAGCAACTCCTGGCTGCTAAGAGAGCCTTTCATAATGGCCTCGACCGCTCCCTCTGCCGCCAACGCTGCAGCTTTCACAGCTGCCGCATCACTATGCTCCGTATCTATTGTATCCCACAGCGATATATCAATTCCGGCCTGTGTGGCTGCGAGCTTCATTTTTTTCAATGGACCAATTAAAACAGGGATGATAAGTCCAGCACTGACACAATCAACGACCGCCTGCAGCGCGCTAACCTTCACCGGGTGGACAACCGCCGTACGGATGGCATTTAATTTTTCACAAGACTGAATGATGGTATGGAAGCGATCCTGATGAATTTCTATGTGCGGTAACTGCGTACGCGCAAGACGTATTTTTTTAGTTGGGGCAAGAACCGTAGCAAGCCCTTCAACCACAATGTCGCCATGCTGATTTACACCTTTGCAATCAAATGTAACAATGGGTTTGTCGGTACGTTTGTCGCGTACAGAAAGGGTGATCTTGATAGTATCCCCAATTCGCACGGGTTTTTTAAATTTAATATTCTGCTCCAGATAAATAGTCCCAGGGCCCGGTAAAAGTGTACCAAGTAGCGCAGAAATCAACGATCCCAACCACATGCCATGACCGACGATGCCTTGAAAAATATCGCTTTCTGCAAATGCCTCATCCATGTGAGCGGGGTTAACATCGCCGGACACAGCAGCAAATAGCATGATGTCCTCTTGTGTCAATGTTTTACTCAAACTCGCTTGACGCCCAGGCGAAAGCTCATCAAAAGGAACATTTTCCAGAAATTCTTCGGCCATCGTTTTCTCCTTTTGTTTCGTGCTAATGCGCCTTGACTGGGGACACAAATCCTTGTGGTTTTAATGCTAACAAGGAACAATCAATTTTCTGCAAGATATTTTCAGCAGTATTACCAATAATGAAACCTGATATTCCAGTTCGTGCTACTGTTCCCATGATTAAAATATCAATTTTTTTATCGGTAATTGCTGCAGGAATAAGATCTTCCGGCTTGCCTTTAAGCTGTTCAATAGTGTAGTCATTATTAATATTTGATCGTTTTACAAGGGATTCCATGCTCATTTTATGCGCTTGCTTTTCTTCGGAAATGAGTTTCTCTAGTTCTTCTTTCGATGTATTTATCCAAACGTTATCACGCAGATAATTTTCTAGAGCAAAACTCCAGCAAGAAATAATCTTTAAACGCCCTGCGTAATTCTCTGCCAATAAGGAAGAAATATTTAGCAGCCTTAGAGCGAGCTCTTGTCCAGCAAGCTCTTCGTCATTGGGGTCAATGGCTACAGCTATCTGAATGGCATCGGATGCATGATGAAAAGGTCGATATAGAAACAGTGCGCAAGGGCATTTACGCAACAACGCCATATCGAGTGCTTTAAAACCCTTGGTGCTTTCACTCGTTTCTGCCCCTTTAATCAGGAGATCATGTGAATACTTGAGCACATGGCGGATGATACGAATATCTGGCGTACTACCACAGTCTACTTCAATATTGATGGGTATTTTCTTGTTCTTTAATTTCAGAGAAGATTTTGCCATCTTTATGGCTTTGTTTATTTTGTCAATCAGGGAGTCTTCATAAGAGGCTCTATACTCACTGAGCTCATCAGGAAATGAGGGACAAACAACGAGTATACTGAGTTGTGCCTCGTGATCATCGGTCAGTTGGAGTGCGTGCTCCAAGGCTTTTGTTTCGTCTTGAACCCCATGGCTTACAAATAAAATCTTGTGAAATTTTTGCATAATATGTTCCTCCTTGAATAAAAAAAGCCCTTAGAAGACCGAGATATTCTCACTAACAACAGGGTCTCTTAACGTTTATGGGAGACCCTTTTTAATACTAAAAATCCAGCTAGACCAGCGGCTAATGAACCCAGTACCACGCCGATTTTCACTAAAGGCATTAAATTTAGATTGCTCGGTTGATATGCCAATGAGCCAATAAACAAGCTCATGGTAAAGCCCACACCACAAATTAACGCAATACCGTACACCTGCTTAAGATTAATATGATCATCTTTGAGAAATTTTTTAAATTTAACAAAATAACCTAATGGTAAAAAAATACCAATTTGCTTGCCCAAAAACAAACCCAAGGCGATGCCTAACACAATAGGGTGAGCAAACATCGATACATCAAGACCTATCAGGGTAACACCTGCATTTGCAAATGCGAAAACAGGAAGAATCAAGTACACGATCCAATGGTGCAGGCCAGATTCCAAACGAGTAAGCATGGATTCTTTGCCTTCATCAGGAATCGTCATCGCAATCACGATGCCTGCCAATGTTGCATGAACACCTGATTCCAACACAGCAACCCATAAAGCTATACCAAAAAACATGAAGACCGAAACACGACGGCATTTAAAATAATTTAAGCCAATTAAAATAATGGTCAAAAATAGAGCCAGTGCCAGAGAAAAAAGGGATAATGTTTTTGTATAAAAAATTGCAATAATCACAATGGCCGCAATATCATCAAAAATAGCAATTGCTGTTATTAGAATTTTAAAGGAAAGCGGTATACGCGAACCTAATAGAGAGACAATGCCTAACGTAAACGCGATGTCAGTGGCGGTTGGTATTGCCCATCCTTGCAAGAAAGCGGGATTATGAAAATTAAATACAGTGAAT
>DNVL01000269.1 GCA_003507515.1 Legionella sp. | reverse complement strand
GCATGATCATGCGTGCATCGGGGCGGGTTTGTTGATCTTGCCAACGCGCCACCGCCAACATGGCTTTTTTTATGATGTCCGCAGCACTCCCTTGCATGGGCGCATTGATAGCTGTGCGTTCAGCGGCTTTTTGTCGCATGGCATTGCGCGCATTAATTTCGGGCAAATACAGTCGGCGACCAAACAATGTTTCTACATATCCTTGCCGGCGTGCTTGTTCGCGCGTGTTGTCCATGTAAGTGAGGACGCCTGGGTAGCGTTGAAAATAGCAGTCGATGTATTGTTGTGCGTCGCGACGTTCCACCCCCAATTGTTTGGCCAACCCGAACGCAGACATGCCATAAATAAGGCCAAAATTAACCGCTTTTGCACGCCGGCGCTGTTCTTTGCTGACATCGTTTAAATCGACCGCAAATATTTCGCTAGCCGTGGCGGTATGAATATCCCAGCCCTTGGCAAACGCATTGAGCAAATTGGCATCTTGTGATAAATGCGCCATGATGCGCAGTTCAATTTGTGAATAATCCGCCGTGAGCAGCACATGTTCAGGTGGGGCGATAAATGCTCGCCGGATCAAGCGCCCTTCTTCTGTTCGGATGGGAATGTTTTGTAAATTGGGATCGCTGGATGACAAGCGCCCCGTTGCGGCAATGGCTTGATTGTAAGAGGTGTGAACGCGATGGGTCACTGGGTTAATGCGTTTGGGCAAGGCATCAATGTAGGTCGACACCAATTTGCTTAAGCCTCGGTATTCTATAATAACCGCAGGCAGTTCGTAATCACAGGCGAGTTCTTGTAGCACCGCCTCAGCAGTGGACGGTTGCCCCTTGGGGGTTTTGGCCAATACGGGCAGTTTTTGTTCTGTGTAAATGATGTCTTGGAGTTGTTTTGGGGAATTGAGATTAAAGGGTCTTCCGGCCAAGCGATAAGCATTATTCTCGAGCTCGAGGATGCGCGCTTTTAAACGCACGCCATGTGTCATCAACAAGGCCTCATCAATCAGCACGCCATGCCGCTCAATATCTGCGAGCACGGTGAGCAACGGAATTTCTATTTCATGCAACACGCGCTTTAATGCGTCATCTAGTTGTGGATATAGACATTGATGCAGTCTCAAGGTGACATCGGCATCCTCTGCGGCATAGGGTGCGGCAATGCTGACGGGGATTTGGTTGAAACACAGTTGTTTCGCACCACTGCCTGCGACATCTTTAAAGGTGATTGTTTTATGATTTAGATGTTTTAATGCCAATGTATCCATGTCGTGGCGATTGGCGGTGCTGTTTAGCAGATAAGAGGTAAGCATGGTATCAAACGCAATGCCTTGTAGCGTGATGCCCGCATTTTTTAGCACGCTGTAATCGTACTTTAAGTTTTGACCCACTTTCTTGATGAGTGGATTTTCTAAAATAGGTTTGAGTGCGGCCAATACCGCGTCGCGTGGCAATTGGGGGGAGCCATCATCGTGTGCCAGAGGAATATAAGCAGGTCGGCCGGGTTCAATCGCCAGTGCAATGCCAACGAGCTCAGCTGACATGACATCCAGGCTAGTCGTTTCGGTGTCCACACAAAATAAGGCGCAATGGTTTAATCGCGCAAGCCATTGTGTCCATTGGGTCTGTTCGGTGATGATGTCATAGTCAAATGGAGTGGCGATGGGTACGGCAGGAGGAGGATCGATGGTTTCGCTGGACTCGTTTGGCGTGGTCAATTCTTTCAGCCACGCTTTAAAGTCGTATTCACGGCTTAGCGCAATGAGTTGCTCACGGTCTTCATCCGTTTGCAGCAGTTCATTGAATCGAAAGGGGAGTTCAACGTCTGTTTTGATGGTGACGAGTTTTTTAGACAGGGGCAATTGCGCCAAACTGGCTCGTAAATACTCGCCAATTTTCCCCGGGATCGCATCACTATCTGCAACCAATTGGTCGAGTGTCTGATAGTGACTCAGCCACTTGGCCGCCGTTTTTGGGCCGCATTTAGGCACGCCCGGTACGTTGTCGCTGGTGTCGCCGACGAGGGCTAAATAATCAATGATTTGCCCAGGCGTTACGCCAAATTTTTCTTTCACGCCAGCTATATCGAGCGTTTGTCGACTCATGGTGTTGATGAGAGTGACGTGTTCATTCACCAATTGAGCCATGTCTTTATCGCCGGTTGAGATGACCACCGGCATGCCGGCTTCGGTCGCCTGACGCGCCAGTGTGCCAATGACGTCATCGGCTTCTACGCCGTCGATGATGAGCAAGGGAAACCCCATGGCGCGCAATACATTTAGCAAGGGCTCAAATTGGCTGCTTAATTCGACCGGCATCGGTGGGCGATTGGCCTTGTATGCGGGGTACCATTCGTCACGAAAGGTTTTGCCTTTGGCATCAAAGACAATGGCAATTTGAGTGGCATGATAATCTTTGGCCAGCCGTTTAATCATATTGGCCACACCGTAAATCGCGCCCGTTGCTTGTCCTTTTGCGTTGGTCAGCGGGGGCAATGCATGAAAGGCGCGAAAAAAATAGGAGGAACCATCGACTAAAATCAGGGGCTTTATCATGCTTTGTTTTTCTCTTGTTCAAGTATGGCTAATTTTTCAGCTAATTGGGCGACTCGCTCGGTGAGTGCGCGTAGGTTTTTGCGCATGAACGGGATGCGCGTTGTGGCGAGTTCTTGTTCAATGGCTTTGTCTTTGGGGCGCGCGGGACTGCCTAAATAGATGTTGCCTTGTTTTAAATGTTTTTTCGGTGGAACGCCTGCCCGTGCGCCCAAAATGACCCCATCATCAATGCGTACATGATCACTGACGCCCACATTGGCGGCAAAAATGACGTGATTGCCGCTGGTGGTGCTACCCGCAATGCCGGTAAATGCGCATAAAATATTGTGCTGACCTAACCGCACAGAATGAGCCACCTGAACCAGGTTGTCAATTTTCGTGCCTTCGCCTATCACCGTCGCACCTAACGTTGCACGGTCAATAACAGTGTTTGCTCCAATTTCAACATCATCTTCAATCACAACATGGCCTACATGAGGGACTTTGACGTGTTGGCCATTTTCAAACGTGTATCCAAATCCGTCGGAACCGATAACACTGGACGCATGAATGCTGACGCGAGCACCTATTTTGCAATTATCGTAAAGGGTAACATGGGGATGAAGGGTGGTGTATTCGCCTAAGGTGACATCGTGGCCGATGTGCACATGGCTTTTGATGACGCAATGGTCGCCTACCTGACTGCCAGATTCGATCACCACGTAGGCTGCAATCGATATATTTTTACCTAGCGTGACATTCTCTCCAATTACAGCGGTTGGATGAATGCCGGTGAGGGGTTTGTGTTCCGGATAAAAGTGGTACAGGAGCTGGATAAAGGCTTTGAAGGGGTTGGCCACTTGGATAACGGGTTTGTTCTCGCATGCAATATCGCATCCGACTAAAATAGCGGCTGCATTCGATTCTTCTGCCAATTTTAAATTATCTTTCCCTTCGGCAAAGACCAGCGCTTGGTCCATGACCCGGTCAATCGGGGAAAGGGCCGTCACCCGCAGGTTCTCATCCCCCACGACAATCCCTTCAATGAGGGCGGCAATTTCAAACAAAGATGCATTCATGAGGGTTCATTCCGTCTATCAGAAAAGCTGGGAATTATACCTTAAAACCGCCGCAATACCAGTGCAGCGTTGGCTCCTCCAAAAGCAAAGTGATTGGAGAGCGCCATGTCGACCGGTTGTATTCGAGCGTCGTTTGGAATGTAATCGAGTGCGCACTGTGGGTCTGGATTGTATAAATTGATGGTGGGCAGCAAAACGCCATGTTTCAAACTCATGGCGGTTGCGATAATTTCCATTGCCCCGGCGGCCCCGATTGCGTGCCCTGTCATGGCTTTTTGTGCGGTAATGGGAATTGCGTGTGCGCGCTCGCCAAAAACCGTTTGAATGGTCTGCGTTTCCGTGACGTCGTTCAATTGTGTGCCCGTACCATGCGCATTGATATATTGAATATCTCCTGGTGACGCTTTGGCATCGTCGAGTGCTGCGTGAATAGCACGCGCTTGGCCGATGGCTGTAGGTGCTGTCACATGATATGCATCACAACTTGCCCCAAACCCGATGATCTCGGCATAAATCGTAGCCCCTCGAGCTTGGGCATGTTGAAGGTCTTCAAGCACGAGAATGCCCGCACCATCGGCCATGACCATGCCATCGCGATGCAGGTCAAACGGTCGACTGGCCTGTTCAGGCGTTTCATTTTGCGTCGACATGACGCGTAGTTTGCACCAGGCCGTCATGATGGTTTCCCAGACCAGTGATTCGGTGCCGCCACACACGGCAACGGCAAGCTTGCCTTGTGATATTTGTTGGTAGGCATTGCCAATGGCTTCAGCAGATGAGACACAGGCATTGGATACCGTTGAGTTGGGTCCACCGAGGCCAAATGCAATGGCTATGTGATTGGCAATGGAATTAGGCATGCCACGAATCACACTGAGTGCCGGTACTTTTTTCCAGTGCCCGCTGTAAAAAAATTGGTATGCGGTTTCCAACTCAGGCGTGCCGCCTAAGCTCGTCCCGATGTAGGTACCTGCGGTGCTTAATTCAAGAGGCGTTAATCCTGCGCGTTCAATGGCATGGTGGGCGCAATAGAGCGCATATTGTGCCACACGAGGGTAGCGTTTGGATTTGTTAAATTCAGGCAAATGATCGAGGGATAGATCGCGAATTTCGCCGGCAATTTGTGTGGGGTAAGGTGTGGGGTCGTAAGCTTGAATGCGCTTGATGCCACAAGTGCCATGGGTTGCGGCATCCCAAAATGCTTCAAGCCCAACGCCTATTGATGAGGTGATGTCCATCCCTGTGATCACAACGCGTTTTTTCATCGATGTCTTATCCTCTTGCTCGTCTGGCGAATAGCGGTCAATACTTCCGTTACGCAATACTAAAGGGGGCGTAGAAAAGCTGTCAAGCCAAATTCATCAATGCACCAATAATCATGCGCATTGTCGATTTCAAATCCCAACCGAGTGTACAAACCGAGAGCGTGTTGATTTTTAGCCTCTACATCGAGCCATAACTCGTATTTTTTTTCCAGAATGGCGTGATCGATGCAGTGGGCTAATAACAAGCCCCCTAGGCCTTGTCCTTGTGCATGGGGAAGAACGCCAATGTCAGACAGCCGCGCGCCATTGTCTTGCCAATTCAGATGCGCTTTTCCTACGGGCACGCCGTTTTGATGAATAAGGAATAAGCAAACGGAGGGGTCTATTAATTGGTTTAAGAGGCGCGTGGGCATGCCAATTTTTTCGCCAGGAAAACAGGCTTCGTCAATGGCGAGTAAGGTGGGTATGTCTGTCATTACGGCAGGTCGCACGCTGGATAATGGGCCTATTGCGATCGCCGGGTTAGCGCTGTTTCTTTGCATGCTGTACTCACTGCCTTGGTAGTGAAATCCGCGGGCAGATAACTCGGCTGCATACAACCCTTGGGGAATTGAAAATATCAGGGAGCCCACGTTTTCTGATTCGAGCAGGGGTTGTATGGCATGGATCATCTGGGATGCAATGCCTAGCCTGCGGTGTGCAGGTGCCACCATCAGGCCGATTTCACAGGCATGGCTTTGAAAAAAGAAGGCGGCTAAAAAGCCGACCAATCGATCGTTCTCGTAATACAGCACGTTTGCCGGGCGGCTGCGGTTTTTCCGGAGCAAATGGGGGTAGAGAGCGACAACATTGCCATCTCTTTGTTTGCATTCAGCGCATAGAGTGTCTAATGCCACCTGTTGGGCGTAATCTAGTTGGGCTGTTTGAATCAGCATGCCGTTCCTTAACTAATCAAGAAAAACACAGTGAAGACTGCGGTTAGGATCAACAGCAAGGGATTTACCGATTGACGGGTGACTAATTTTAACACCGCATACAAGATAACACCGCTGCCGATGCCATCTGCAATGGACGCGGTGAAGGGGATCATCATGATGATGAGCATGCAGGGTGCGGTTTCTGTAATGTCGTCTAGCTTCAATTGCGCCACGCTTTTGATCATGCAACAAGCCACATACAGCAGTGCCGGACCGACAGCGAAGCTAGGAATGGCCTGGGCCAGCGGGTAGAAAAACAACATCAATAGAAATCCAACAGCAATCACGATGGCCGTTAGGCCCGTGCGCCCACCGGCTTGAATGCCAGCGGCAGATTCAATATAGGGCGATGTGCTGGATGAGCCTAGCAGACCGGCTAACGCCGAGGCCGCCGCATCGGCTGTTAAGCTGTTGCTCAGGCGTTTTGAATAATGGGGTTGGTCTTTAAAAATGGACTGATTGAGGAGTCCGATGAGCGTGCCCGTGGCATCGAACACGGCAATCAAGAAAAAGGCGAACGTGGCTTTCAAGGCGGTCACGTGCGTAATGCCTGAAAAATCGAGTTTTAGAAATGTGGCTTCCATGGACGGTGGGCGTGCGATGATCCCATGCCATGTGGTCAATCCAAGGATTAAACTCAAGGCACTGATGGTCAAAATGCCGATGATGATGGCGCCGCGCACATGGTAATAATCCAACGTGAGGATCAATAAAAAGCCTAAGAAAAACAACAGGCTTTGCGGTCGACCTAAGTCACCTAAGCGCATCAAGGTATGATGGCCGCTGATGATCAATCCATTGGTTTGCAAGGCAATCAAGGCAATGAGCAAACTGATACCAATTAAAATCGCAATTTGTAAATTGTGAGGAATCGCCTCAATTAAGAGTCGCCGAAGGCCCGTGAGCGTCACGATGAAAAACAAGACGCCTGAAACAAACACCATGGCGAGTGCATGTTGCCAATCAATGCCCATGCCGGCAACGACACTGTAAGTGAAATAAATATTCAATGCCATGCCAGGGGCCACACCAATGGGCGTGTTGGCCAAGAGGCCGGTCAGTGCGCACGCAAAGGCCGTAACCAGGCACGTTGCGGTAAACACAGCCCCTTGATCCATGCCGGCATCGTGTAAAATGGCAGGGTTAACAAAGGCAATATAGACCATGGTGAGGAAGGTCGTGATGCCCGCCAATACGTCTGTTTTAATTGAAAAAGAGGATTTTTCGGGGGTCATGGAATCATGTTTTGAGGTGAAAAACACTATCCTACCTGTTTTGAGGTGAAGAATGAAGCTCCATTTTGGTGTAACTAAACGGGAGCTTCATTGAATTTACAGATGCCCTAGTGGGGGGAGTGACTAGAAAGCGATCGAGGCCTATTCTCATCGGTACCCGGTGCGAAAGGTGCCGAAGGAACCGCGAATAGACTGTGAGGATTGCTGCCGTTGCTCAGGTTAGGCGTTGTTCCAACTGTAATCGTCTGCGCGTAGGCCAGGGACGCATCTGCTGTATTTTTAGCGGCAGCCACAACCAAGCGCTGCTTGTTAATCAACCTTTGATAATGAGGGATGCTTTTTACTAGTTGAGACGCTGCATCATCTAAATTAGTCAAATCAGCCGTGATTTGCCCCATTCTGGTCGTGTTTTCTGAGAGGGTATTCTGCATGGTCGTGGCTTCTGATTGTTGCATCAGCGCACGAATGCGTGCAACACCTGCGATGGAGAATAACGTCACCAAGGCGGCCCCCACAACACCGGCCATGATCATGGGCACGATGGGCGCTATCACAGCCACACCGGTTTGGATCAAAAAATAACCGGAGATGGCGCCGAGACCTGCTGCAATCGTGGTCATTAGTGCGTACTGGGCATATTCGTTTCGTTGGGCTTCAAACGTTTGTTGTCGACCTTGAGTGATGCGCAATTCGGCCCCTAAGATGTCATTTGCATGCATAAGTTGCGCGTGTTCCGTTTGCAGGGCGCGGTATCGTAAACCATTGGTTGCAATCTGTAGCTCTTGCGTTTGCAATGTAGTGATGTACGAGGCGAGCAATGTTCCCTGCTCTTGGCGCGCTGTCAAATCACACATGTGTTGGTGCATCGCGGCAATCAGTTGCTGTAAGGCGATTTTTTCGTCCGGTTGCAGCGCTAGCCCATCTAACTGGTTAGCTAACTGGATTAAAAAGGCAGGATGACAGCGCGCTGCTGTCTCGTCTTTGATGACAGAGCACTGGCGATCGATCAGCATGCAAGCCGCTTGAATATCTAGGCTTAATCGTTGTGCATTTTCCGGGGATAACGTTCCGTTGTTAGAGCGTTGTTGGCGGGCTATTTTACGCTCTTCCAATGAATTCAGTTGACGGGCGACCGTTTTCAATTCTGATTGATCAGCTGATATTTTGCGTTCAAGGTTAAGGATCTCAATTTTTAGCTGATTAACGCAAATAACTTCTTGATTATGTCGTTGGTCTAAGTGCTCTAAATCGTAACGTAGCCTCTCTACCCTTTCCGTAACGCGGTTTGGGGTGTGTCTATGCTCATGGTGATTTTCAGCCCTGATTCCTTCTACGGCATGGCCTGCAACACCATTTGGGTGTTGATGTTGGTATGGTTGGGATTGAATCCGTGTGGTGAGTTGGTCTCTCTCGGCTTTAAGCCTATGAAGTTCACGCTTTATTCCATCTAACGCAGTTGCGTGATGATTCAAATTGCGACGTTCTGAAGTTAACTGACCATTGTAAAATGAAACGTCTTTATTTAGTTGCTCTTCTTTCGTGCGGCACCTCAACCGCAGCGTATCATCTTCTGCTTGTTCCGCGGTGTCTTGACGGACTTGCGAGGCATGGGCTTCTTGCGTTAATGAGATTCTTTTTTGTTCTTTGTCTTGCTCCGCCGTATCGTTTATTCGTTGCACAGTAGGAGTAACAATGGGCTGAATGGGGGTGATGGTTAGGCACTTGGTGCGTAAATCGTCATACGTGGCCCCATGCCCAAGGTACATTCTAATCTGTTCCTTCAATAGCGTGGCGACGTTCAGGTCTTGCAAGCCCATCATGACTCCTCGGTAAAAATAATGCCCTGCAGTCGGCCCGCAGAACGGATAAAGTGAGGATTGCAGTGTATCTGGCTAATATTAAGGCAGCATTAACGCGTGTTCCATCGCCATTACTTTTTCTCACCCGCACATTCCTTTGTTGGCCGGGTCCATCCATAGATCGTTTGTTGCTTTGACGCGCTTAACGTTAATTCGCCTGCAGGCGCATTCTTGCGAATGGTGCTGCCGGCACCTATGGTGGCATGCTCGCCAATGGTGACGGGGGCCACCAATTGGGTGTCTGAGCCGATGAACGCGCCGTCTTTGATGATGGTTTGGTGTTTGTTGACCCCATCGTAATTGCACGTGATGGTGCCAGCTCCTATATTGACGTGTTTGCCGATGGTTACGTCGCCTAAATAACTTAAATGGCTGGCTTTGCTGTGGGTGTCAAACACGGCATTTTTCGTTTCAACAAAATTGCCGATTTTGCATTTGTCGGCCAATACCGTGCCCGGTCTCATGCGCGCAAAGGGGCCGATGTGGCAACCGTCGCCGATGGTGCAATGCTCAAGAACGCTATTGGGAAAAATTGTGCAGTTAGCACCCAATGTGACATCCGTGAGCACGCAATTGGGCCCAATGGTGCAGTCGTCACCGATGGTCACGCGCCCTTCAAACACATTGTTGACGTCAATAAACACATCCATGCCGCAGTTTAATGTGCCCCGCACATCGATGCGAGACGCATCCGCTAACGTGACGCCAGCTTGCATGAGCTGAGCCGCAATGCGGGTTTGCCAGATGCGTTCTAGTTGATGGAGCTGCGCGCGGTTGTTCACGCCTTGAATCTCCATGCCATCCGTTGCTTGCAGCGAAACAATGGGCAAGCATTCGGCAACTGCGTGGGCAATGATGTCTGTTAAATAATACTCCCCTTGGGCATTTTTTTGATTCAATGCAGGCAACCAGCGTTTCAGATCCCCCGCTATGGCGCAGCAAATGCCGCTGTAAATTTCCTGAATGGCGCGTTGTTCAGGCGTTGCATCTTTTTCTTCGATGATGGCCTGAATGTCACCCCGGGCATTGCGTAGAATGCGTCCCAGGCCCGTTGGATCGTCAAAGGATGCGAGCAACAGGCCCAATGAAGGCACGTGTTCAGATTGTTGAATGAGGGTGTGCAGGGTGTCCACTTGAATCAATGGGACGTCAGCGGATAGAACCAACACGCGGCTGCCGTCGGGAAT
>DNVL01000117.1 GCA_003507515.1 Legionella sp. | reverse complement strand
AAGGCGTTAGGTTTTCAAACAGAATTTTGCGTTTCGCGCTTTCTGGCGAATCAAAGTTAATTTGGTCTACCTTTAATAATGCAAAATAACGTTCGCTGTCTTTTGGCGGCCGAATTTTACCCGAAATGGTATCGCCTGTGCGCAAACCAAAGCGCCTGATTTGACTGGGGGACACGTAAATATCGTCGGGACCTGCCGTATAGGAGCTGTCTGGCGAGCGTAAAAAGCCAAACCCATCCGATAATATTTCCAGCGTGCCACAACCATAAATATCTTCACCATTCGCCGCGTGTCCTTTCAGGAGGGCGAAAATGATATCTTGCTTGCGCATATGGGAGGTGTTTTCATTTGGGGCTATAGTGACCAGCATATTGACTAAGGTGGCCATGGGTAATTGCTTCAGATCATTAAGATGCATGCTTCTCACTTGATGTGTTGGTTAGATTGAATGGAGTGTTCAGAATAATATTCTCAGGATAGTGTTTACGGGAATGATAAGTATCGCGTTCCTAACTAGGGNNGGATTTAAGCAAGAGTACCACATATAAAATTTAGAATACTATAAATCGATGAAACAAGCAATGGGGATTTGGACAGGGCTGCACCCGCGCCATTAAAATATGAATAGTTAAGGACGCCTTAAGGATTGATAGTATACAGTTTGCTTTTTTTATTCAATAAAAATATGGAATAGGGGTTCAGATGATATATAACCATGCTGTTTTTCTTCCCACCCATCAATTTTATGTAGTCCCTGGATATGAAGACTACCACCTAACAAAACAAGCGCATTTGCTAACCCTAGACCCACAATACAATACCAAGTCAACGCATGATAAATGGTCTTTTCTCATGGCGAGGTTAACCGCATCATTGACTAACGCTGATGACATGCCTAGAAGCCGCGACAGAGCACGGGTGAGCATTGCGGATTTTCAACAGACGTTGAATCACTTCAAGACCACCCGTGAAGCAACCAGTGTGAGTTATTTTAATTTATCCCTAGAACAATGCGTCCGTTATTTTGAAGATTTTTATTTTTTATACACAACGGACGACCCACGATTTAAACTCATGCCAGTGGCTAAAAAAGCGCTGCTGCAGTCCATTGCTGAGGCCATGGGTACCTGTGAAACGGGTATCAACGGTCGATTCTACACCGCACTGCAAGACCATCAAAAAGAAGCCGACCCCTTGAGCGCCTAACAACAGCAAACGAGTTAAGCCTGGCTACGTTTAAAGCCTGCGTTGAGTCAATAACACCTCAATTGTTGCTAGAAGCCATTGACTATCGAGCACGTCATCACATGCCACCCTTGCCTTTTTTTGGTGACGAAGATGCTATTCAAACCTTACGTCAATTTAATCAAGGCATTCAAGACCAATTAGTCCCTGATTGGAACCAAGACTACCTCTCGATTAAACGACGGGCGTGTGCGCAAGAAGACTTTGAGTTCATGCGGGAGCCTTATCGCTTCAACAATGCGGTCACGTATCTAGCGAAAACGAACGATTGGTTCACAGGGTTTCGGCAATACCACGCGTATCAAACANNTTAACATTGTGGGCCTATGGGATTTACCTGTTTTATGAAGACATTTACACTATTCTAGTGATAATCTGTTTTCTAGCCATGATAACAAGCTTCATTATTTATTCGATCAATTACTTTGTGCAAAGCCCATTATTGGCAACCATAGGTGATTTTTTTTTCCAAGTCATGATGCTGCGTGATCAGATACTTCATTTTGTAATATTAAAAATCTTCCGTGAAGTCTACAATGCTTATGTCGCACTCTTTGCCACATCAGAAGGCGTCAGCGTGCTATTGGAAATATTGTTCAATATGTTTGCCTCTAAAGCCCCCGACTACCGCCCGCAATCATTAGACGAGATGTGTGATTACACCATGGTCCGTTTAGAGGGGATTGATGAGGCATCAGCCCATCAAAAGCGCGATATTTTAAAAGCCTTGCATGCACAAGTGCAGGAAGAAAGGGTCCAAGACCCAGGGCGTCCTCTCAAGGATCTTTTAGATAAAAAATACCCGGTTTCTTACCTAGGGCGTGATCATCAGGTGTCTTTTACGGAAGTCGCATCCACATCGCGACCGCATGGCAGTGCATTCTGTTTAGACCCACAGCCAGCCGGGATGATGGGTTTTTTCAAGCGGCAAACGACAACGGAGCAATTGCTTTCGTCGGTTCAGCCTGCTATGGCCCCTGGTATTTGATAATGTGATTGTAAAATGGTGTTTTGCTCATGGGAAAACATGAACATCTACACCCGATGATTAAATCTACCGGTGAACCACCGATGGAATGGGCATTAAACCATTTGCCTACTCTATTTGAAAACGCCTATCCCGCATAGGCCCTCTTGCCGCATTCCGTCATCCGGGTATAATCATTCCTAAATCAGATGACGAGGGAATGACAATGATTTTAAAAACACCACTCTATGCTGAACATGTAGCACTGGGTGCTCGCATGGTTGATTTTCATGGCTGGAACATGCCGCTGCATTATGGCTCGCAGATCAATGAACACCACGATGTTCGTCGAGATGCCGGCATGTTTGACGTCTCTCACATGAACATTGTGGATGTTTTGGGGGCCGGAGGACGGCAGTTTTTGCGCCATTTACTCACACAAGATGTCGACACACTGCAACACATTGGGCGAGCCCTCTACAGCTGCATGTGCAATGCGCACGGGGGCATCATCGATGATTTGATAGTCTACCAACGTGCGCCCGATAATTACCGCCTCATTTTAAATTCAGCCACGCGCATGCGCGATCTCGCGTGGATTCGTGAAAAAATCGGTGGCTTTTCAGCAGGACTACAAGAACGCACTGATCTGGCCATGCTGGCCGTACAAGGCCCCCATGCCATCCAGAAGACGTTAACCGTATTAAATCCGGCCCAAGCGGATGGCGTCTCTACCTTGGCATCTTTTGAGTCCGTGGAAGTGGACCATTGGTTTTTTGGACGGACCGGTTATACCGGTGAAGACGGACTGGAAATCATCGTTCCACAACCACAGGTTCATGCCTTATGGACGGCCCTGCTCCATGCCGGTGTCAAACCGTGTGGTTTGGCCGCACGCGATACGCTTCGCCTAGAAGCCGGTCTCCTGCTTTACGGCCAGGACATGGATGAATCCACGTCTCCCTTGGAATCCGGTTTGGGTTGGACTGTCGCATGGCAACCTGATGATCGCGAATTTACCGGCATGGGCGCATTGCGTTCGCAAAAACAGCACGGATTAACTCAAAAACTCGTCGGCCTCACGTTGCAGGATAAAGGCGTCATGCGCACAGGCCAACGCGTGATCGTCAGCGGCCATCCCGACGGCATCATCACCAGTGGCACGTATTCTCCTACATTGACACAATCCATCGCACTTGCCCGTGTGCCGATTGAAACCGGTGACTCCGTCATGGTGGACATTCGAGGTAAACTACTGCCCGCGCGCGTTGGAAAAGCCCGATTTGTAAAACATGGGGTTCCGATTTAATCGATAAACACTTAAAAGGATACGAACATGAGCGATACGCCAAAACATTTACGATTCACCGAAACCCATGAATGGATTGCAACAGACCAGGATGACATGACGGTTGGCATCACCGATCATGCCCAACAACTATTGGGCGATATGGTGTTTATTGAACTGCCTCAAGTGGGCGATGAGGTCCATGCGGGCGACGAGCTAGGCGTATTGGAGTCGGTCAAAGCGGCATCCGATTTTTATGCCCCCATCAGCGGCGTGGTGATCGCTATCAATGAGCAGGTCACCGACAATCCGGCGCTCGTGAACAGTGATCCCTATGGCGCGGGATGGCTTATCAAAATAAATGCGACTGAAAGAGGGGAAATCGATGCCCTACTGGATGAGGAAGAATACCATGCGCTTGCAGAGGAGCACTAGCCATGCCCTATATCCCTCACACCGCTGATGACAGCACCGCCATGCTGGCAGCGATTGGCGCGCCAGACATACGCGCCTTGTTTGATGAAATTCCACCCGCGCTCCTGCATGGG
>DNVL01000103.1 GCA_003507515.1 Legionella sp. | reverse complement strand
ATGACATCATCAGTTGCCGTGTGCCTGACTTTGATCTGTATGTGCGTGAGGGTGATTCGCTGGATGATATCGATGAGTATGGATTTACACCCCTGATTGAATCGGCCATTACGCGACAACCCAACATTGCGGACTTGCTGCTTGCGCGTGGTGTGGATGTGAACAAACCCGATGTGACGGGGCGCACGGCATTGCATTGGACGGTGGATAATGGCGATGTGGAATTTTCCCGACTGCTGTTAAAAAACGGTGCAGATGCCAATGCCTATACTCGCTCAGGGTTGTCTGTGTTGGTGTATCCGGTTTTACGTGCTCAGAGTGCATTGAAACATTTGCTGTATCAATACGGGGCTAAACTGGATTTTGCGCTGGATTTTATCTATGCGAAATTATTAGGACACCGTTTTGAGTTGGCAGGCGATGTGGATATTGTCACGTCAAAAGGGGAGTTCATTGAGCTAGATTATGAAGGCTTTATTCTTGAATTTACGGTTGCGATGATTAAAGATTCCCTGCAACGCTTTACCAGTAGTTATTCGACAAGGCATCTACGGGCCTATTTCGCAGGCTTGCACGGGGTAATGGATGGGTTGGTCATTGCGGAAGAGTTATTGAGCTTTCAGCATCATGTGTCGCTGACCGATGCACATCGTGCCCGTCTTAGCGAATTACTACAAGCGCCTGTATTGATTTTACCGGCGGCTAGTCGTGGGCATGCCTTGTGTTTTGTCCGTTGTCATCATTGGTGGGCTAAAATTGACCGAGGCGAAAATAGCTTAAAGGAGGGGAGTGTTAATATTTATCGCATCACGCGCCCTGATGCATTGAACATTTCATTTTTGCAGGCCTTTCTCTATAAAAAGCAAAGTCGTGAGTATTTTCATCACGTGATCAATCAGCAACTCGGGTTAGAAGCCATGTNNGCGATGACGGTGTATAAGGCGTGGGTCGAGTGGGATAAAGATCGTGCTTTAGATGAATGCGTTCAACGGTTTTACTTGGCTAATAGCGTACGAAAAGCAAGCTTTGCATCGATGTTGGCGGCGGTGCTTTTTCAAGCGTGTGATGCGAGCAAAAGTCATCACATTGTGCGAGCTGAAAAAATTTTAACCATTCTAACGCTGCCTGATTATTATTATATTCTGTATAGTTATTTGGATACCTATTGCATCAAGCGATTAACGCGCAAAGGCAATAATTTATTGAAATTGTTAGATGATTGTGGCGTGAATCCGAATATTGGTGTGAATCCGATTGCGACTGGATTGGATAATACCGATCATTAATCAGTAGGTTGGGTTTTGGCCCAACCTTGCTAGACTAAGGCGCGTCGCTCCGACTCACTTCATTCTCCACAACGACTTTTTTACTGCCAGCATCTGGTTTAATTGGGACAACACGCGCTCTTTGCGGGTTTGGGTTCTGTTTTTTGCGTGGTGTTGCCGATGCGGGCCGTTGTTGCACAGTACTTGGGGCACTGCTGGCTGGGTTACGCCTGCGATTAGGTGAGGAGGGGCGTTTGTCGGATGATGATGGCGCTCGTGTTCTCACGGGTTTTTCAGACTGAATGACCGCATGGCGTGTTGTTTTTGGGCTGCTGGCGGTGTCTTTCTCACCCATCAGGCGGTTCCAAATGCGAGCGAGCATGCCGGATTCTTTTTTCTTGGGCGGCTGTTGCGCATCATATGATTTGACGGCCGGTGAATCTTGCGCAGTGACGTTTTGATGCGCACGCACAATGTCTAGATCGGGTTGTTGAACCAGCGAGTAACTCGGTTTTTTGCTTTTGCCAACGTTATCTTCTTTTAGGCGACTAATGGTATATTGCGGCAGTTGCAAATAGGGATTAGAGATGACTAGCACATGAACGCCATGACGTTTTTCAATGTTGACGATGAAATCGCGCTTTTCATTCATGATAAACGTGGCCATGTCCACGGGAAGCTGGACGTGGACTTCTGCCGTTTTATCTTTTAATGCTTCTTCTTCAATGAGTCGAATAATAGACAAGCCATTGGATTGAATGTTTCGTACCGTTCCGCGGCCTTCACATCGAGGGCACACTTCCTGCGCTGTTTCGCCCAAGGATAAGCGCAATCGTTGGCGCGACATCTCCAGCAAGCCAAAGCGTGAAATGCGGCCCACTTGAATGCGCGCACGGTCTGATTTCAGCGCTTCTTTCAATCGACTTTCAACATCACGTTGGTTTTTACTCGATCCCATGTCAATAAAGTCAATGACCACGAGCCCGCCTAAATCTCGGAGCCGTAATTGCCTGGCAATTTCGTCTGCCGCTTCAAGGTTCGTATTTAACGCGGTGGCTTCAATGTCTGCACCACCCGTGGCTTTAGCGGAGTTGATGTCGATGGACACCAGCGCTTCTGTGCGATCAATCACTAACGCACCACCCGAGGGCAATAGCACTTCACGTTGGTATGCCGTTTCTATTTGGCTTTCAATTTGATAAAAATTAAACAAAGGGATGGTGTTGTTATACAGTTTTAAGTGGGGTAAAAAGTCCGGTTTGACTTGCTCAATGTATTGTCGGGCTTTGATGTATGACACTTGATCATCAATGATGATTTCACCAATGGATTTGCGCAAATTGTCCCGGATGGAGCGGATGATCACGTCTCCTTCTTGGTGAATCAAGCAGGGTGCCAGCTGCGTTGTGTAGGCTGTTTTGATGGCATGCCATTGATTGCAGAGCATGTCCAAGTCACCTTGTAACTCATCGGGGCTCTTGCCCACGCCTGCTGTGCGAATGATAAGTCCCATGTCTTCGTTGAGCTCAAGCGCGTTGAGGGTTTCTTTTAATTCATCGCGATCATCGCCTTCAATGCGGCGAGAAATCCCACCTGAGCGTGGGCTGTTGGGCATCAAAACCAAGTAGCAACCCGCGAGCGTGATGAAGGTCGTAAGCGCTGCACCTTTGTTGCCGCGCTCTTCTTTGTCGACTTGAATGAGCAGCTCTTGTCCTTCACGAATCAAGGCAGAAATGGATGTTTTGCCATCACTCACACTTTGTTTGTTAAAATATTCAGATGAGATTTCTTTAATGGGTAAGAATCCTTGACGCTTGGAGCCGTACTCTACAAAAACAGCATCCAAGCTGGGTTCGCGGCGGGTCACAACGGCTTTGTATATATTGCCTTTTTTCTTGACTTCAGACGGGCACTCGATGTCCAAGTCATATAAATGATTGTCTTTTACTAACGCAACACGCACCTCTTCAGATTGCGTCGCATTGATTAGCATTTTTTCCATCGTTAACCCCTTAAAAGGGCGCCGTTAACTTAAGGAATAATAGTTAAGTCAGACCGTGCGCAAGCTACCTGTCTATTGTGAGGTGCATGCCTATGGAAAGGGCATGTCTGGCTTGCGTGGGTATCTGA
>DNVL01000118.1:5700-12293 GCA_003507515.1 Legionella sp. | reverse complement strand
GTCTCATGAAAGCCTTCTGTTAAGGCTAGATTTTTAGCGGTCAGAATCATTCGACCCAATAATGATTCATCTTGAGGCTTGGTATCATTGATGGTGGCAATATGACGCGTTGGGATCACAAGAATATGCGCGGGCGCTTGTGGATTGACATCACGAAAGGCGATGATGTCATCGTCTTCAAACACTAAAGCCGCAGGAATGTCGCCTTTGGCGATTTTGCAAAATAAGCAATTCATGTCGAGTTCGCGTACGTTGTTCTATCATATTGCTTATTATACGCGGATTTTTGCCTTTTAGCAGTAAATTAAGCATACTATCCCGTCGTTAAAATAGCCAAAAGGTGAGAGCATGAGTTTGATGAATATTAAAAGTGGGCGCGATCTGCCCAATGAAGTGAACGTTATCATTGAAATCCCAATGAATGGAGAGCCGGTTAAATACGAAGTAGACAAAGAGTCTGGCGCGTTATTTGTCGATCGATTCATGACAACGGCCATGTTTTACCCCACCAATTATGGTTATGTCCCGCAAACATTGTCAGAAGATGGGGATCCTGTAGACGTGTTGGTGGGNNTTCGCTGCCGAGTCGTGGGCATGTTGAAAATGACTGACGAAGCGGGTGTGGATGCTAAATTACTAGCAGTCCCCATTAGCAAATTAAGCAAAATGTATGAGCACGTGCATACGTATGAAGATTTGCCACGGCCATTGCTGTTGTCTTTAGAACATTTTTTTCAGCATTACAAAGATTTGGAAGAAGGGAAGTGGGTGAAGGTAGACGGCTGGGAAGGCGTCGACGCCGCTCACCATGAAATCATGTCAGGTGTGACACGCTACCAGGAAACAAAATAAAAGCAATGGGCGGGATAGAGCTATTCCGCCCATTGGATTTAGACCATGGGCGGCTTAAGCGCGACGCATGCCCATTGCCATAAAGATGTAGGTCCATCCATTGACGATCAGTTCAATCGCAATAAACATACCAATGATCCACAATGCGCTATAGGGCCATTGCATGAGAATCAATATCCCTAAAACAATGGCCGTTAGTCCCCCAAACAATAGCCAGCCCCATCCAGATGCATGGCGCAGTACGACCGCCATGATAATCCGCGTAATACCAATAATAATGAACATCCAGGCCAGTAATGCCGTCACAATAGCCGATGCGAGGACTGGATCATAAATCACCAGGCCTCCGCCTAAGATATACAGCACGGCGATGAGCGCATGGCCTACGATGCCTTTCCAATGGTGGCTTTTAAACACATCGGCAATTTGGGCGAGCCCTGCGATGATAAACAAAAACCCTAAAAAGAACATGCTCACCAACGTTAACCCGACCGTCATGCCAAGACCAATAAAGCCCAAGACAATGAGTAATATGCCTAATCCCAATAGCCAACCCCAGTTACGCTGTAAATCAGCAGATAGGGGGCTAAACACCCGCTTTGATTGTTCCATATCAATCTCCTTATTTTGAAGTGATGGGTCGATCCCTTTTAATTTTGGCACCGTATCTTTGAAAAAGATAGCGCCATATAATCAAATATTGTCCAAAAAACTCGAGTAGAGTAGGCGTTGTGTCTCCTGTTTTAGATGCTAAATTACGAATCAACAAGAACAGTAGCTGTGCTTATGTTGTTCGTTGTGTTATACTATGCTAATGACAGCACATTTCTGAGACGAACATGCCCCTTGATAAAAAAAATTATGATGAAAAAAATAATTTGATTGCGGTTACTTTATTTGAGACCTACTTATCTAAATTTACGCTAGAACACCCCGAATTCTACCAAACAACGTATTGCAAAGTATTTCAGGCGATCGATGATTATTTACACAAAAACTCATCCGAAAATACAACATTACAAGCCTTCCTACAAAAGAAACCTACACACTATAATTTGGATCGGCACCTCTTTAGCGTCTTTTCGAGATTAAGCGGGCAGTTTCCAGAGCAAACCTCCTTCGTCACATTAAATAGCTCATTTACGTTGCAATCAGCCGATTATTTTGTGAAATTAATCATCGATGATTTCTTGGTTCCTCCGAGCAGCTCTCCTGTGACAATGAGTCAAATGATGTCCTCTCGCACCTCTTCAATAGATGAAGAAGAGGCTCCATCTTTGGCGCAGACTAGATTTTTTTCAGATGACAATCATGTGAGCAGCCGGAGCCCATATAATCCATCACGCCCCTCCTTGTTATTTAGCAACGAAAATCGAGGCGTCATCGAAATGCAAGCAGATGACTGCGAGGACGTGTGGGTGAATGCAATAGGGATTGTCTCTCGCTCTCATCTTCCCAAGGACCTCGCGCACTATTTTGAGTCCCCGATCTGTCCTGCGAGCTTTAACTATGCGCCCAAGGAAGATAGCCACGTCGCCCTTTGGCTGCGCAAGCGCCACTTGCCCGTTATATCAGGCACATCGGGCTCAACAGAAGGATTGATATCGCGTATTTTTCAGCTGGCTAAATTTACACAAGAAGAGCGACGGATGTTGATTTTTGCACAGGCATGCAACATGGTCGCCAATGGCCATCATTCTTTTTTTGAAGCCATGATCGTAGCGGATCATTTCGGTTACCCATTAGTAGAACAAGAGACCATGCTTGATTTTTATTTACAATGCATTCCAGAATCGATTCGCATCAGTGATGCGTTCATCGCCTTCTTAAACTCCTCTCTTGTCCAACAGCTATTAACAGACATGTCGTTTGCTATTGAACAAGAGGTAGAAGCTACCGTGTTGTCAGCATCTTCTCGGTCATCTGGGCTACGTTAACAACAGGTGTGCTACCCGTTAAATAACATTACTCCCGTTTAAAATGGTTGGCGGATGAAAGGGCTAAATCAATTATTTTTTTTGATTGCTCATCGCTGGTTTCAATTTGACTGATTTCACGCGTTAATTTAAGCAAGAAATCAGGGGTTTCATGGTCTGATGGATGTGTTGACGTATATAATTGGTTCGCGTGGGCGAAAATATAGTGCAATAAATCATTGCTGATCGTGATTTTGTTTTCAACAACACCCTGATTGCTGTGGCTATCACCAAACAAAAGCCAGCCGGGCGAAACATCTAGTTTCGATGCCAGTTCGGTTAGTTTCGAAGGCTCCGGAATCACATGGCCTCGTAAATATTTACGACAAATTTGAGGGGAATAGCCTGTCATTTCAACGAGCTTGTGAATATCAACGCCCGACGTTGACCGCGATGAGTGGTAGCCTTTTGCAATCATGGCATCACGCAGGCGATGGGAAAATTGCTGGACCAAATCGATTTTTTCCATGGCGTTATACTCAAGCTGTACTATGTATATAATAGTAATTATAACCATTCGATCATTATTCCGCAAATTTACGCCAGAAACGAAACATTTGGTTTCTTTTTGAAATAATATATTGACACCTATTGCGAACAGGGTAGAATGGCGTTCGAAACATATGGAAACGGTTTCAAACAAGTCCAAATAATGGAACGCCTGGCAAACCCATGGAGGTGGGTTGCCAGGCCCTATCGCAGGAAACAGTGGCTAACAGCATAGCAGCCAACCTCGCAAAAGCCCTTGGTCGGAATGAATCTCATATAATTCCGGCCTTTCTATGTTGCATTTACCGGCTCGGTTAAGATATACTAGTCTTCATTATTTATTCAGACCGAATAATAGGCACGTAGCTCAGTGGTAGAGCACCACCTTGACATGGTGGTGGTCGGTGGTTCGATCCCACTCGTGCCTACCAATTAATTGATACCGTGATTAACCTTGCATTATTAGCCCTGCATCGCAGGGTTTTTTTTTCGCCTGGCGGGTGAAAGGACAACAACATGCTAAACATTAAATTGCCTGATGGAACAGTGAAACAGTTTGAGAACCCTTTGACGATCCATGACGTGGCGGCAAGCATTGGCGCTGGGTTGGCAAAAGCCGCCGTGGCAGGCCGCGTGGATGGACGACTCGTCGATCTGAGTTATCTGCTGACGCACGATTGTGAACTTATCATCATCACTGAAAAAAATCTTGAAAGTTTGGAGATTATTCGTCATTCCACGGCGCATTTGTTAGCACAAGCCGTTAAATTATTATTCCCTGCGGCACAAGTGACAATAGGTCCGGTCATTGAGGACGGCTTTTACTACGATTTCGCCTTTGAACGCTCGTTTACGCCCGATGATCTTCAGCGAATCGAAGAGACCATGTATGAACTGGCGCGTGCGGATCAGGTCATTTCACGCCGTGAACTGCCGCGTGATGAAGCCATTGCCTACTTTACAAGCTTAGGCGAGACATATAAAGCAAAAATCATTGCCGACATTCCCTGCGATCAGACGTTGTCCTTGTACCGTCAAGGTGAGTTTGAGGATCTTTGCCGTGGTCCACATGTTCCCTCTACAGGTCGCCTTAAGGCCTTTAAATTAACCAAATTGGCCGGTGCCTATTGGCGTGGTGATCAAAACAATGAAATGTTGCAACGTATTTATGGCACTGCTTGGCCTGATAAAAAGTCACTGACTGATTATTTGCGCCGGATTGAAGAGGCGGAGAAACGCGATCATCGTAAACTGGGACGTGCACTGAACCTATTTCATTTTCAGGATATAGCACCCGGCATGGTGTTTTGGCATCCCAAGGGCTGGGCTATTTATCAAGTCCTTGAGCAATACATGCGCGACCGCTTGGTGGATTATGGTTACCAAGAAGTAAAAACACCACAACTGGTTGACAAAGTGCTGTGGGAAAAGTCAGGGCATTGGGATAATTTTCGTGACGGCATGTTTTTTACCGAAACAGAAAATCGTATGTATGCCATTAAGCCTATGAATTGCCCATGCCATGTTCAAATATACAATCAAGGCATCAAAAGTTACCGTGATTTGCCTTTGCGCTTGTCTGAGTTTGGCAATTGTCATCGTTGTGAGCCCTCTGGCGCACTGCATGGCCTGATGCGCGTACGCAATTTCGTACAGGATGATGCCCATATTTTTTGTACTGATAATCAAATTCAGTCAGAAGTGGCCATGATGCTTGAATTTGTTGCGTTGGTCTATGCCGACTTTGGCTTTAAAACCATCACGTATCGTCTGGCTCGACGCCCGTCCATGCGCGTTGGAAGCGATGAGAGCTGGGATAAGGCCGAAATGGCATTGCAACAAGCCATGAGTGACCGCCATATTGAATGGATTGATGCACCCGGTGAAGGAGCCTTTTATGGTCCTAAAATTGAGTGTTCACTGGCCGATTGCTTAGGGCGCATTTGGCAATGCGGTACCATTCAGGTCGACTTTTCAATGCCTGAGAGACTGGAGGCTCAATTTGTTGCAGAGGATGGCAGCAAACAAACGCCCGTCATGCTGCATCGTGCAATATTGGGCTCGTTTGAGCGGTTTATCGGCATTTTAATCGAGCATTACGCAGGAAAATTTCCTTTGTGGTTAGCGCCATCCCAGGTCTGCGTATTAACCATCAGCGAAAAACAAAATGATTATGCTGAGAAAGTGAATCAAATTTTAAAAAATAAAGGGTTTCGGTCTATTTTTGACTTGAGAAATGAGAAGATAGGCTTTAAAATTCGAGAGCACACGCTGCAAAATATCCCGTATTTGCTCATCATTGGGGATAAAGAAGTTGAAAATGCGCAAGTGAGCGTCCGCACACGGGATGGTACCGATTTAGGCGTGATGACAATTGATACAATTTGCGATAGACTGCAACTTGAAATTGAAAACAAGACGCAATGTAGCGCTTGAAAAAACCTGATTTAATACTTAGCTGGAGGATTAACCATTAGTGCATCAAATAAGCGTGAGAGTGATCGCGCGCGAATCAATGAACAGATCAATGTACCTGAGGTACGCTTAATTGATGTAGATGGCAATCAGGCAGGAATAGTGTCAACGCGTGAAGCGCTGCGCGCTGCGCAAGAGGGCGGCTTTGATTTGGTTGAGATTTCACCCACGGCAAAACCACCCGTATGCCGCATCATGGATTATGGTAAATTTCTCTTTGAAGTGAGCAAGAAACAAGCTGAGGCGAAGAAAAAGCAGAAGCAAGTGCACGTCAAAGAGCTGAAATTTCGTCCTACGACGGAAGATGGGGATTATCAGGTCAAGCTACGCAACCTGGTACGTTTCCTTGATCATGGTGATAAGGTCAAAATCACGCTGCGTTTTCGTGGCCGTGAAGTGGCACATCAAGACCTGGGCATGAAAATTTTGGAGCGCGTTCAGAAAGACACGGCAGAATTTGCGGTGGTTGAGCAGCATCCAAAACGTGAAGGCCGGCAGTTATTGATGGTATTATCGCCCAAGAAAAAATAATGATTTTTTAAATGCGGAGTTCTGTGTTATGCCAAAGTTAAAATCACATCGTGGAGCGTGCAAACGTTTCCGTAAGACGGCAAGTGGCGCGATCAAACGTCGTGGCGCTTATCGAAATCATATCCTCACCAAAAAGTCGACGAAGCAAAAGCGTCATTTGCGTGTTTCGTCGGGTACATTGAAGCCATGTGATGCGCGTCTTGCGTCCCGCATGTTGCACGGTAGTTAATGGGAGGAATGAATAATGCCAAGAGTTAAACGTGGTGTGAC
>DNVL01000118.1:0-5677 GCA_003507515.1 Legionella sp. | reverse complement strand
AAGCCGGGCAATATGCATACCGCGATCGTCGTCAAAAGAAAAGGCAGTTTCGTGCATTGTGGATTGTGCGTATCAATGCGCAAGCCCGTGAATGTGGCATGTCTTACAGTCGTTTGATTGATGGTTTGAAAAAAGCAGAGATTGAGCTGGATCGTAAGGTCCTTGCTGACATGGCCGTTCATGATAAAGCGGCGTTTGCTGCCGTTGCAGAGCTTGCGAAAGCCGCTCTTGCTTGATTGACTGACCATTACTTGTTACATCTGGAGGCTTTGGCTTACTGACACAAAATGACGTGTCGGTAGGTCCCAGCCTCTTTTCTACAAAAAGGGTGTATCCGCCCCGTTGAGGCCTATTATGCAAGATCTCACCTCGTTACAACATGACGCGTTAGCCGCCATTTCGCAGGCAGAAAATATCCCCACATTAGAGGCGATTCGTGTCGACTACCTGGGTAAAAAAGGCCGACTGACCGATATCCTCAAGACACTGGTTCATTTGCCTGCGGCAGAAAAACCTCGTATAGGCCAGTTGGTCAACCAAGCCAAGCGTGAAATAGCAGAGCAAATCGAGCAGAAAATGCTGGCGTTAAATGAACACCTGTTGCAACAAAAATTAGCCAATGAGCATATTGATGTCAGTTTGCCAGGACGTAATAACCAGTCCGGCTCATTACACCCCGTGACGCAAGTCAAGCAACGCGTGAATGATTATTTCAGTCGGCTCGGGTTTGATATTGTGGAAGGGCCAGAAATTGAAACGGAATTTTATAATTTCGAAGCGCTGAATATCCCAGGGCATCATCCTGCTCGCGCCATGCACGATACCTTTTATTTTGGGGATGGTCGTTTATTGCGCACCCATACGTCTCCTGTTCAAATTCGTACCCTGGAGAAGCGCACCCCACCCCTGCGGTTGATTGCCCCAGGTCGCGTGTACCGTTGTGATTCTGATGTGACGCATACGCCCATGTTTCATCAGGTTGAAGGCCTGTTGATTGATAAGCAAGCCACATTAGCGGGCTTGAAAGGGTTGCTCCATGATTTTTTCGCGTCTTTTTTTGGGCGGGAATTGGCCATTCGATTTAGACCGTCCTATTTTCCTTTTACCGAACCGTCGGCAGAAGTTGACATTGAATGCACGCAGTGTTCAGGTAAAGGGTGCCGCTCATGCAAGTATACGGGGTGGCTTGAGGTGTTAGGCTGTGGCATGGTGCACCCCAATGTGTTGAATGCCGTGAACATTTCCCCTGACGAGTACCAGGGATGGGCATTTGGTATGGGGTTGGACCGGCTTGCCATGCTGTATTACGGCATCGATGATTTGCGCATGATGTTTGAAAATGACATTACCTTTTTGAAGCAGTTTTAAGGCGATTTAATGAAAGTAAGTGAAGCGTGGTTGCGAGAGTGGGTCAATCCCTCTTTAACAGGTCAACAATTGGCCGCTCAATTAACAATGGCGGGTCTCGAAGTGGATGCGCTAAATCCAGTTGCGGGCGTATTTAGTCACGTGGTTGTAGCCCATGTCATGCAAACCACGCCCCACCCAGAAGCGGATAAGTTGACCCTGTGTGAGGTGGATGCGGGCACTGGCTCTCCCTTGAAGATCGTGTGTGGTGCTCAGAACGTACGTGCAGGATTAAAGGTGGCGTTGGCATTGGAGGGCGCGCATTTGCCCGGGGATCTTATCATCAAAGAATCCATGCTGCGTGGCCAGTTGTCTCAGGGCATGCTCTGCTCCGTGTCAGAACTCGGTTTGGACGATCGCTCCGAAGGCATCATGGAGCTGCCGGATGATGCGCCCATTGGGACGGATTTGCGCGACTATTTGGACTTAAATGACCAGGTTTTGGATATTGATCTCACGCCCAATCGGGCGGATTGTTTTAGTATATTAGGCGTTGCAAGGGAGGTGGCGGCACTCAACCAATTGCCATTGCAAGCATTACCCTCCCAGATCATTCCACCGGATAGTGATGCATCCCTCAATGTACACTTACACGCCCCTGCGGCTTGCCCCCAATATTGTGGCCGTGTCATCCGCGGAATTAACCCCCAGGCAATCACACCCCTGTGGATGAAAGAGCGGTTGCGCCGTGGAGGTATTCGCGTCCTGCATCCAGTGGTTGATGTCACCCATTACGTCATGCTGGAGCTAGGGCAACCGATGCACGCGTTTGATTTGAACACCATTCGTGGTGAAGTTCATGTTCGTTTTAGCCATGCTGACGAGACACTGGTCTTGCTGGATGGGCAAGACATCACGCTGCATGATCAGGTGTTGGTGATTGCTGACGATGAAGCTCCTCTCAGCATCGCGGGCGTTATGGGAGGGAATGCCAGTGCGGTACAAGCAGACACCACCGATATTTTCCTTGAAAGCGCTTTTTTCAATCCATTGGTCGTGGCAGGCGTTGCTCGGCGTTATGGCTTATGCAGTGATTCCTCGCAGCGCTTTGAACGAGGCGTTGATCCTGCGCTACAAGCCTTGGCGCTGGAACGGGCAACCGATTTATTGCAATCCATCGTGGGTGGCAGGGCCGGCCCTATCACTTGTGTGAATCAGCTCGATCATATGCCGACGAAAGCAAGCATATTATTCAATCCTGAGAAAGTGAAGCAATTGACAGGGCTAGATATCCCTTTCGACGATATGGCGTTGATGCTGCGTGGGTTAGGCATGCACGTCGAGCAAAGTGGCGTCCTTTGGTCCATTGATGTGCCCTCACACCGCTTTGATATTGCCTTGGATGTGGATTTGGTCGAAGAAATTATTCGGCTCTATGGCTATGATAACATCCATGGCACGCCCGTGATAACGAATATGCAAGCAGGTCCCATCCATCCTCTTGAGCGGCTATCTACGAGCATGTCTGCCTTTTTAAGTGGGCGCGGTTACCATGAAGCGATTAATTATAGTTTTGTTGATCCTGAATTTCAAAGTGCGATGTATCCTGATGCACAGACGTTTGATTTGCTCAATCCGATTTCTTCCGAATTGTCGCAAATGCGGGTGGGCCTCTGGCCTGGGCTGCTGGCGTCTATGATCTACAATCTTCATCGACAGCAAACGGCCATCCGATTTTTTGAGTCAGGCGTGGTATTTGAACGGGACGGTGAGCAGGTGCAAGAGCATGCGTGCGTGGCTGGCTTATTAACGGGCGCGCATGGCGGGTTAAATTGGAGTGAACCCCTAAGAACCTTTGATTTTTATGACATGAAAGGGGATTTGCAAGCACTCTTTGATGCGCTACAGATACCAAATGTGCGTTTTGTTGCAGCGTCGCATCCAGCGCTACATCCCGGACAATCAGCACGTGTCTTGATAGGCGATACAGAGGCCGGTTGGATAGGGGTATTGCATCCGCGTTTGCTGGACGCGCTTGATCTAAAGTCAGATGTGATGTTGTTTGAGCTGTCATTGGCGCCGCTTTGCCATCCTTCTCCCGCGCGATTTCAAGCCATCTCCAAATACCCACAGATTCGCCGAGACTTGTCTTTGTTGGTCAACACAGGCGTTTCTGTAGGGGAGATTGAGCAGGCTGTGCGTGAGATCGTGAGCGTCAGCATGCTGAAAGGTTTTGATGTGTTTGATGTCTATATGGGCGACTCCATTCCTAGGGGTAAAAAAAGTTTAGCGATAGCCTTGACCTTGCAGGACGATAAACGCACACTGGTAGACACGGAGATTCATGCGGTGATTGCGGCTGTACTCAAACGATTGGAAGATGATTTCGCGATTGTACTGCGCGATATGACGCCGATGGTGGGGTAGCACGATGACCCAACAGCTAAGGAACGAACGGTGAGCGCACTCAGTAAAGCGATTATGGTAGATGCCTTGTGCAATGACATCGGTTTATCAAAGCCAGATGCCAGGGATATTCTCGATCAATTTTTTGAAGAGATACGGTCCATATTGGAACAGGGGCATCATGTGAAACTGTCCGGGTTTGGCAATTTTGTGCTACGAGACAAACCGGTTCGTCCGGGCCGAAATCCAAAAACAGGCGAGGATATTCCAGTGGCGGCCCGGCGTGTAGTGACGTTTAAGCCAGGCTTTAAATTAAAAACAAAAATAGACTCACGAGATCAACCCAATTGAGTTATTATACAAAACACATATTTGTTTGCACCAATCAGAAAGCGGATGGAAAAGCCTGTTGTGCAAACGCAGGCGGTGAGCCTTTTTTTGATTATCTAAAAGAACGGCTTCATGCGCTTGGCTTGTACGGTCATCATAAAATACGTGTGAGTAAATCAGGCTGTCTGGGCCGCTGCGGTCTTGGGCCTTGCATGGTCATATATCCAGAAGGAGTGTGGTATACTTATGGCACGCCTTCGGATATTGACGAAATCATTCGCCAGCACCTGGTTTCGGGGCAAAGCGTGGAAAGGTTGTTAATCAATTCAGATTAATTGTGCCTTTGCACTTGTGGATTCGATCATTTTTGGGTAAAATCGCCCGTCCATGATTAAAAGATTATTATTTTCAGGTGGTTTGGAGTTAGTTAATGAAAACATTTAGAGCCAAGACACACGAAGTTAAACGTGATTGGTGTCATATTGATGCCGACGGTAAAATACTGGGTCGTCTTGCTACCGAAGTTGCACGACGGTTACGTGGTAAGCACAAAGCAGAATATGGTCCTGACGTTGACGTGGGTGATTATATTGTTGTGACCAATGTGGAAAAATTGATTGTTACAGGTCGTAAATTCAAAGAAAAAATGTATTATCATCACACGGGGCATCCCGGTGGGATCAAATCGATTTCTTTCGATAAATTACAGGCCAAAAATCCTGCCCGCATTCTCGAGCGTGCTGTAAAAGGAATGCTCCCTAAAAACACATTGGGTCGTGACATGTACCGCAAGCTTAAAATCTATGCGGGCACAGAACATCCCCATGAGGCCCAGCAACCGAAGAAACTTGATATTGAGGAATAAGTATTATGGCTGAACTACAGCAATATTACGGCACAGGTCGCAGAAAAAGTTCATCAGCACGGGTGTTTATGCGCCCAGGCAAAGGTGAAATCAAAGTAAACAACCGTGCATTGGAAGAATATTTTGGTCGTGAAACATCCTGCATGGTGATTCGACAGCCCTTAGAAGCCGTTGATATGCTCACCAAGTTTGACATTTACGCGACGGTGGTTGGTGGTGGAATATCCGGTCAAGCCGGTGCCATTCGTTTAGGGATTGCGCGCGCGCTGGTCTGCTACGACGAGAAAGATCTTCCTGAAGGCACAGAGGCCGATGAAACTTCATGCCGAAGAAAATTACGTGCACGTGGTTTATTGACACGTGATTCACGAAGAGTAGAACGGAAAAAAGTCGGCTTGCACAAGGCACGACGTGCAACGCAGTACTCTAAACGTTAATCGTTTGAGTGTATTTAAAAAAACCCACGGATGTGGGTTTTTTTGTATAATGAATAACATGGAAAATAAGATGAGGAAATACAATGGGAATAACAATTGGCATTGACCTAGGCACAACGAATTCAGTCGCGTGCATTAAAAAAATAAATGTATCCGCCCTTCGCAACGCCGAAGGCGACGAACTCACGCCGTCCTGTGTCACCGCGGTTCCTAGCAACGGCGATGCATCATTTGATTTTATTGTAGGGCGTCATGCGCGCGAGCTGCTAAAACAATATCCAGAGCAAACCAT
>DNVL01000253.1 GCA_003507515.1 Legionella sp. | reverse complement strand
CCTTTCCATTTTAAAAAGTCAATCCAACCCTGAGGTCATCTGCAAGCAATTGCTGTTTCCACTGGAACAACTCATCGTCCAAGCAGAGCACGCCGGACAAATTGTGGTGAACATGAGGGACTTTGTACGCGACAGCGGCTTTCATGCCGAAGACACTGATATGAATCGACTGATCAAAGACACGTTATCCATGTTATATTATGAGCTAATGGATTTTAAATTAAAAATGACCCTTCATTTGATGGAAGACCTTCCTAGCATTAGGTCCAATAAAATTTATATCATGCAGATCTTGTTAAATTTAATCCGAAATAGTATTGAGGCCTTACGGGGCGCAAACACCGCTGAACCCGAATTGACCATTGAAACACGTTCGTTAAACGAAAACATTGTTGTTTCTATTACAGACAATGGTCCTGGAGTCCCCATCGAAATTCGAGATAAAGTACTGGATGCTTATTTCACAACAAAACGCCATGGAACCGGTATTGGTCTTGGGATCTGTCGATCATTAATTGAAGCGCACGGTGGAAAATTGAGTGTCGATCAAGAGATTACAAATGGCGCCTGTTTTTCGTTTACGTTACCTATCAATAAAATAACATGACAAATAAAATAGATAAAACGATAAAAATTTATATTGTGGATGATAATGAATCTGTTAACCATTCGCTTAAATTTTTATTTAATGCCATGTATGATATTGACATTGAAACCTTTAATGATCCTTTATTATTTCTAGACGTGTTTTCGTCTGACTGTAGAGGCTGTGTTATTATCGACCTATTTATGCCCATTTTAAACGGTCATGAGTTATTGCAAGAGATGAATAGGCGTGGAAATAATTTAAGCGTGATGATGATGAGTGGCAATGCCTCCAAGGATGTTGTTCAACAATTGATAGGAGCAGGTGTTCATGCTTTTATTGCTAAACCATTTGATATGGAGCGACTATTGGAACAGGTAGATGAGTCCCTGCGCGCAATGGCATTTCACTCTCCTCGCAAAGACACAATGGGCTCAAAATGCGCCGCTCGCTTCGCTGGATAATACCCAAAAAAAACCCCGGCGGCCACTGAAACACCAAAGCCCGCCAAAGGTGGGGTGAAATAGAAATGAAATGGCCAATCATTTACATGTGCAATCACACAGGTCAACAACGCCCCACAGACCACCCCTAAAATACCTCCCGATAACCCTAAGAGCACTGACTCCATTAGAAACAACGATTGAATATCACGCGCTTTAGCACCAACGGCTTTTCGTATACCAATTTCTTTTTTGCGCTCAGTGACCGAAACGAGCATCACATTCATCACCCCAATGCCACCGACGAATAAGGAAATGCCACCAATGACGGCCAGTAATAACGTAAAAATGCGGCCCTGGCTTTCCATGCTGGCAATCATCTGTTTGGCACTGCGAATAAACACCGTTTTTTTAGGTGCGATTTGAGTCAATACACCCTTCACTTGGGACACCACCTTATCAATCGATACATCCGGTTGCAACGAGATAATGGCGTTATTCATCGCAGCATCTGCACTGATGAGACCCATCCCATTCAGAGGCGTGATGACCGCTTGGTTGACATCATAATTAAAGAATGCGTTTTCTGTCCAATGTGCCGCAATGCCAATGATGGTATAAATGTGTGGGCCTATCTGGATTTGTTGACCCAATGGGTCGTCTAAACTCGTTTTCCGTATTTGTTGGGCCATCCCTTCACCAATCACACAATAATGTTCAATGGAATCAACAAACGAGACAAAATATCCTTTCGCCATGGAAATATGCAATATCTCTGCCAGTGTTTCATCAGCACCAATGATGACACCGTCCAATACATGGCCACGGTAGCTCACCTCCTGAAATGTACTGGCAAACGGTGCTATATTTTTTATCCCTGTCACTTGGCGCGCCAATTGATGCCAGCGGCGAACATTCATTTCATCCTGTGTTTGATGTTGGAGCGTATTGCTTTGATCCATGTTAATTGCTAATAAATCCGTACCTAATGTTTTAAATACGGTGAGGGCTTGTTCTGTTGCCAGCTGTCCACACGATAACAGGGCAACCACGGACGCAGTACCCATCAAAATGCCCAGAATAGCCAAAAAAGAGCGTAGCTTTGCTGCTGTGGAATTAATACATGCTTGTTGAAAATAATCACCGATATACAATACGCTCCCCCGGTTTTAAGCCTTGCTGAATGACGACTTGATTGGCAGTAGCCGTTCCCGTCTTGACACGACGTTGTTCACATGAACCATCTTGGTTTTGAACGGTAACCACCGCATCTTCTCCCATGGGTTGGATAGCGGCGATGGGGATCAGCAATTGATCTTCTTGCGAATCTATCAGCTCAACAGCAACACTCATGCCGATTTTAATGCTTGCACGCTGTTTAACGGAAAGACGTGCCACCTCCACTGTCGCACTAAAAGAAGGCCCTGAAGGTCCAAGGCTCGCTTGGGTGTCGATATGCACCATTTTTCCAATCAAGCGCTCTTTCCCTAGCGCCACACCCGTGACTAACGCGGGCATGCCCATATGAATTTTAGCAATGCCCATTTCTGGAATATCAACCGTTACGTGAATGCCGGTGATGTCTCCAATGATAGCGAGCGTTTGACCCGCCACGACCTTGTCAGTGACCGCTAATGGGTTTTTAGCGTCTGACGACTTCGGTGCATGAAGCAAAACACCCGAAGTAGGGGCTTCTATTCGAATCAGATGGTGAGGCTGATTGAAGGTCTGTTGTATTTTATTAAACACCGCTTGATCTAATGTAGATAAATCGTTCTGATAGCCCATTATTTTTCGCATGTCTGCTAATGTTTGAGTGGACAATAGCAACGTGAGGCGTGCTCTATTCAGGCTGGATTTTTCACTCACGTAATCGTTTTTAGACATAAGCCCCATATCCCATAATTCTTGTATGCTATTGAACTGGACTTGTGCAATATGAAAGCCATCTTTGGCATTCAAGTAATCCAAGAACGCGTCATTGTATTTTTTTTCAAGGGTTCTGGATTTCAGCGTGAACACCACGTCTCCTGGGTGAACTGACTGTCCATAGTAGGCCGATATTTTTTCTACCACAGCGTCAATTGGAGCAAACAGCACCGTTTCATTTAATGGTTGTATAATGCCTTTGAAATACAACGACTGATGCAAATGTTGTGTTGTAACCCAATGACTGCTGGGCCTGATATCGGTTGCTGGGGAGTGGTGAAACCAAACCCGCGCGCCAATAAAAAGGAGTGCAACGCAGCATGTCATCAATATGCAGGTTATCCGTGATGTTTTAGAGAAAATCGGCATCATTTTGGCAATGATCTTAGAGCCTGGCGTGTCATTTGCCCTACGCTATCATTAAACATATATCTACCATGATTTTTGTGTTCCCTGTGAGGCGTCAATTGTAGGGGGGGTTCTATCTCCAAAAATATTCATGCTTTCCTTGCTCATTTACGGGGATCACTAGGCGTTGGCTTGAGATGATCCAATGTGAACCCGTTCGCGATCGAGTGAAACACCAGCAAAACCCAGGAAATCAAGGATATATTCCGCTTAAAAACCGTAATAAAATTTGGGAATGATAGCCGTCATTTCAACGGATAACTTGCTTTTAATCCGCGAAAAAAATAGATGACAATCCCTCCATAACACCTTCGACAAACACATAAAAAAACATGAAGAACAACATCATTTTATACATGATATATTCTATTTTAACGCGCACTTCAATCACCATGTCGCTTATGGAAATCAGTAAAAAAAAGACGTCAAACCAAGGAGAATACCAAGTTACTTAATGTTTGTTTCATGAGAAGCTGAAGTTGCTTGCATTCCTATGCAACTGCATGGAACAAGTTTTAAATAAATCAATATAACTTTAATAGGGGAAATTCAAATGAAAAAAGCTATAATTATGTCTCTGGTTGCTTTGTCTGGATTCAGCGCAATTCCTGCTATGGCAGCAGTTGATCAAAGTACATACCGCTTCGAATGCCCAAATGCTTCTGGTGGTACTCCTTCTGAAAGATTGACTAACTATGGAACCTACATTCGCGGAATGGGTGAAGCGAACACCACTAACAATAAAATCCTACCTTTATTTAAGGGTGTACCAGGCGCAGGTGTTCCATTAAATTTAAGTGGTTATTCTCATGCCGGAACCCAATATAATCCATCTACAGGCAGAATTACATGCTTCTATACCCACGCTGTTAATCCTGCGTTTGATGTGAGCTATATTTCTCTAAACAGCAAACAAGGATGGGTGGTAAAGTCAGACAATAGTGCGATTACTATCAGAGTATTGGCCGGTTAATTAAATAGATGCATAAAAGCCAGATAATATTATCTGGCTTTTATTTTTCAATCCATTCATTCCGTCATCTTCAACATTTAAACGAATGCTGAAGTCCGTGTTATTGCACCACAACCAGCTCGCGTAACACACTCGTAGCATACGAGCCCGCTGTTAACTCAAATGAAACCATTAAATCATACGCCTGCCAGCACCAAGCCAGCTGATCTGCACATAACACGTGCGCTCGATATGCACGTTCAAGGCCGTGCTGCTCTAGTGCGTCACACCAGGCGTCCAAACCATCCAGTCCTTGTTGTTGGATGATAAGCGCCTCTGCACTCACGCGTGATTCGCCCGTCCCCCACAGCAACGAGGTTGGAGACACGTCATGAAGGGCCACGCGCGCATGCAGTGCTTCATCAGGACGCTCAATTGAAAAAATACTCTGTGTTCCGGTTAATTGCATCACATCGCCTGGCAAAGCTTTATCCCAAGTTTCATGTTCAACGCGCGCGGATAAAATACGATTAAAGAGAAACGAGCGGGCGGCCGAATAATAAATCCCACGCAAAAATCGGTCTTTCACTCGCTGCCCATGCAACAGCATGCCCATGGCTTTCACCATGTTTTGTCCTTGATGGCCAAAGCGCTGCGGCCCAAAATAATTGGGGACACCATCCGCCTGAATGCGTTGCAAACGCATCTCCACCGCATCCTTGTTCTGTACCTCGTGCAAAACCAACTGAAATCGATTGCCTGAAAGCCCGCCGGTTTTCAATTTTTTAAGGTGCCGACCACTGTCAACAACACGCCATCCTTCGCCATGAAGTGCATGTATGCCCGGAATGGTTTCACCTGGGCAATGGACCGATAGCCATTGCGTGGTGAGTGCCTGTCTATCTTTCAGTCCGGCATATGAGATGTGTTTTACCGGTTTACCTAAGCATTGCGCCAGGCGCAATACCAACTCGTGAGTGTTTAATCCCTTTTTTTCAATGCGCAAAAATTGGTGCTCGCCCACGCCTGATAACGCAAAGCCTAAGACCTCATCGACCATAAAATCATCTGGTGCTGCTTTAAATACAGCCGTTGACGGCGGTTTTCCATAGGCGTACGCCAGTTCATTCACATCAAATATCATTCGAGCTCATTTGGATGGTATACTTAAGCGAAAGGATTATACCCGAAAGGAGCTCATCTTGTTTCACCGTTCTGAACAAAAACCGAAAACAAGCCAAACCAACCGGCGTCATGATTTAATGGCCGTGGCGATACCCGAAACCATCTATGCAGACAGTCGACGGCAGGCCTTATTGCAAAAAATACGGGAGTCCAGTGCGTTAGACGATGGTCCGTTTGACGATCTGTGTTCCAGTTTGCTCCACCAAGTGGCCCATCAATATCAATATTTACCTGAAACAGCACACAGCTATTATGCCCTCCCGGGAGGTCTGCTGGATCATGCGCTGAACCGAACGGAAGCGGCCCTCCATCTGTTTCGTCATGGATTGATTCATGACGAAAAAAGCGCGCCTTCTGAAGAACAAAAGCGCTGGATGTATGCACTCTTTTCCGCAGGCCTTTTACAAGGCATCGGCAAACTCCAGCTAGATTATCGTGTCACCGTATTTGATAAGCATCAGCGCCCCTTAAAACCATGGAATCCCCTGCTAGAGCCACTGGGCTGCGCAGGCCATTATTATGATCATACCTTTCAACAAAACCATGACGACGCGCTGCGATGTCGATTAAACGTATTGCTAGCTTACCAGTTAATGCCAGCCAATGGCTTTGCCTGGATTGCAGGGAACCCTCGTGTTTTAGCGGCATGGCTTGCGTTGCTGCATGAAGACGGCAGCGCGGCGGACATGTTGGGCGCCATTTTTGAGCGCGCAGATGCCATTGCCATTCAACGGGAGTTAAATCGAGTGGTGATAAAGAACACCCATCCGAGTGGCGATCGGCCGGCCAGAGTCGGCACATTTATTGATGCGCCGCAGGAGTCTAGCATCGAAAAAGATCATTTGACCGGAGCGGCATTTATCAAATGGTTAACGCAAGCACTCAAAACAGGGCAGCTCGCCATCAACGAGTCCCCTGTTTTGATGACGCCTGAAGGGTTGGTATTATTGGCTGACGCGTTTCAACGGTTTCTCCGGGAGGCTCCTGAGTACAAAACCTGGCAAGCGGTGCAAAAGGGCTTTCTGACGTGGGGCTTGCATCGCGCTGACGCCAATGGCCGCATCACCAGCGCAGACGTCCAAAGAGGCGCCAATGGGCTACTGTTAAGTAAATATGGTTTTTTGTTGCCGGAAGAATTTCAGGTTCATAACCCTAAAACGGGACAGACCGCTTTAATGACCGCCATTGAATTTGTGCGCATGCAACAATCACCGAATCATCCCCATTCACTTCAGCAATTATCTGC